>CAMCOJ010000070.1 GCA_945876405.1 uncultured Ruminococcus sp. | reverse complement strand
GAAGCGAAAGCGGAAGCAGAACCAGAGATGAAGGTTGAAGAAAAACCGGAAATCAAGGCAGAAGCAAAAGCCAAAGCCGAACCTGAAATAAAGGTTGAAGTAAGACCAGCACCGGAGTTTAAGGCTGAAACCAAACCGGTATTATCTGACACAGAAAATACAGAAAGCCTCAGTGATACTATCCGTAATAACAGCCAGGATAGCCAGATAGTTACGGAGATCAGAGAAAACACTGTACATATATCAGAAAATAAAGATGCTGCTGAAAAAACTGAAGTAGTTGCCAGTCAGACTAAAGTACAGAATGTACCAAAGACTGAACAGCTTTCAGAAAAGCAGGACATTGAAAAAACTGATATTGATTATAAGAAAGATGTTCAGTCAGAAAACAGTTTTGAATCAGAAAACAATTCAGAAAGTAATTCATCCTTTGAAAATGAAACTTCTGAAACTTCAGATGCAAAATTATCAAAACACAAATCATCCTTACCGGATGAAACTAATCTTACAGAATTTGAAAAGCTTGTACAGAGTGCAGTTACAGTTAATCCGTTCAGTTTTGTAAACACAGGCTTTGCGATGGACGAAACGGTAAGAGGACAGCACATTGCATCCCAGACCTTTAAGGCACTTAATGAAAGCATAATAAAGAACAGGAAAAACTTTGTTATAAGACTTAACCCGGAAGGTCTTGGCGAGATAACAGTAAAGCTTATCAAATCAGACAGCTCGATTCTTGTAAAGATGATAGCTTCAGACAAGAAAACAGCCGAACTTCTTAACCGCGACCTTGATGTGCTTCAGGACCAGCTTAAACAGCACAATGCTGAACTGGAAACAGTTGAGTACCATAAACCTGAAAACAGTCTTCAGAATATGGCTGGCGGAAACAGTGAATTCAGAAGCAGCGGACAGGGTGCTGAACACAGAAACGGCGAAAGAAACATGAGGTATTTTACCCAGACTGAAACTGATGACGGGGATCAGCCGGTAAATATAATGCCTTCCATCATAGGAAACACTATTCTTAACAGATTTATCTGATATGATGAAGAGTTTTCAGAAAAGAGGTGAGAGAGTATGGCAGTATCAAATGTTTCGAACGACAGAAACTATCTGAATCTTCTTGGTTCTGCAGGTAAGGAACCTGTTGAAGACCTTGCAAAAAAGTATGGTATTGAGTATCAGACGGAAGATCCGGGAAACCTTGATTATTCTGATTATCTGCAGCTTATGATTACACAGCTTACAAATCAGGATTTTACAAACCCTACTGATGATGCGGAGTACATGGCTCAGATGACACAGTATTCAACACTTCAGGCTATGCAGGAACTTGCAAAATACAGTCAGCACAATTACGCTATGTCGATGATCGGGCAGACGGTAACAGCTTCGAAGTATAATAACGGAAAGATGATAAAGGAAACCGGTCCGGTTGAACTTATAACAAGACAGGACGATGAGTATCAGCTTACTATAAACGGTCAGACATTCACACTTAAGCAGATAATGTCTGTAGGTGAAGGTGCAGCAACCGAAGATACAGAAAACAAAGAGGATAATGAGGAAAACAGTGCAGCAGGAGATCAGAACACAGGTACGGGAGTTCCGGTGGGTGATATGGATGCAGTGGAGCAGAGTTTACTTGAAGCTGCAGAGGCTGCTATGGGGTAATTTACCACAGAAAGGAAGTGTGACTAATGGATGATATAGCACTTCGACGATTAAGTACGCCGATAACAACAGGTATTCCTCAGCATATACCTTCTGAATACATAGAAACGGTACCGCAGGAATCATTCAAATCCATTCTGGACGCACAGATTAACAAAGACTCAGAAACAAAGGCAGCCATGGACGCAATGGCTCTAAACTCATTAGGCGTCAACTTTTCAAAGCATGCGATGAATCGTGTTCTTCAGAGAAACATTGATTTGTCAGATGAAAATCTTTCAAGACTTAACGAGGGGATAAGACTTGCCGGTGAGAAGGGACTTGATGATACACTTATTCTCATAGATTCAGCGGCATATATCGTTAGTGTCAAGAACAACATGGTTATTACAACTGTAGCCAATGAAGAGCTTCAGGGTAATGTATTTACAAATATTGACGGTACAGTGGTTATTTAAAGCCGGACCTTTTCAGGAAGCTTTCCCGGGACCTGACTGACAGACGGTCCCGGAATTGTACCGTGAAATAATAAAAATGAAAACTAAGACATTATTTTTAAAATTTCAGGGGGTCATATTATGGTAAAATCATTATATTCAGGTGTAGCAGGATTAAAATCACAGCAGACAAAGATGGACGTTATTGGTAACAACATTGCTAACGTAGGTACATACGGTTACAAGTCAAGCCGTGCAACATTCAAGGATGTTTACTACCAGACACAGACAGCAGCAACAGCTGCAACAGGTAATATCGGTGGTACTAATGCAAAGCAGGTTGGTTACGGTAACTCTGTAAGCAGTATCGATACAAATACAGCAACATCAGCAATGTCAGCTACGGGTTACAATCTCGATATCGCAATTGCCGGTGAAGGTTTCCTTCAGGTAATGGGTATGGACGGAAAGATTATGTACACAAAGGCTGGTATGCTTGATATCGACGCTGAGGGTAATCTCGTTGATGTAAACGGAAACTTTATACTTGGTTCTGCGGGGGATGTTACAGGTCCTCCGGCATCTGACAAGATTAATATCAGTCTTCCTTTCCTTGATCCAAAAAATGCAGAGGTTACAGAAACAATTAACAATGTTTCATACGAAATTACTGCATCAAACTATACAAACAAGGGAAATGTAAACTTCTCATTTGCAGCAAGTGCTGCACTTCCTGTAGGACAGAAAATGACAGCTAAGGTAAGCGGTTCATCAATTAATGTAACACTTAATTCATATGAATATTTCAAGGATATGGATGAATTCAATTCATATCTTAATCAGGCTAT
The DNA here is from genome assembly GCA_945876405.1 of uncultured Ruminococcus sp. Taxonomy (GTDB): domain Bacteria; phylum Bacillota; class Clostridia; order Oscillospirales; family Ruminococcaceae; genus HUN007. The sequence continues at coordinate 6,157 of CAMCOJ010000070.1, read as the reverse complement.
TACAGATGCATTAGGCGGCTCACAGCATCCGGCTGGTACATTTACAATCACATCAAGTGATGAGTCAATGTTCAGAGCTCCTCTCAGTCCTCTTGATAAGACAACAGGAAAAGCACTTGGTGTTACAGGTGCTGAGATTGTAAGCAGTAATTTTGGTTATCAGCTTGGTGAGGCAGGATATGTTTCCGGTGACGACAAGGCGAATGCATTAAAAAATCTTTTTTCTGTAAAAGCAGTGAACAGTGGTTTTCAGGCTGATACACGATTAAATGCCGGAATGGATAATTCTAGCATTATGCTTGAAGACAGCAATTTGCCAGCTGGGATGAAAGTTACTTTTGGAGAGTCGGGAGTTAAGCTTGTTGTAGAATCAACCGGTTCAGTAGACCCTGTTACTCATAAGGGCGCAGAGGCAGCAGCCTATGTGGGAGAAATATCTTACACTAAATTAAATGCTCCTGGTGAAGTAATACTTAGAAGAGTAGATAAACAAACTACGTTTACTGCTGTGGATGATGCAATAGCTAATGATTATCCAACACAGGCAGCAGCGGCAGCAGCGAAAACAGCTATTACTGATGCCGAGACAGCTGTGACTAATGCTAAAAAAGATTTGACAGATGCAGAGAATGCTGCAAATGCTGCAGATGCAACACAGGCGGATAAAGAAGCGTTAGTGGCAGCTCAGGAAGCTTTGGTTAAGGCGAAAAAAGCACTTGATGATGTAAGACTTACATATGCTTGTGATAATAATTTACTTACATATTCAAATGATGAAACAGACTCGATGTTAATGAACTATCCTGAGTATACATCAATAAAGAATGTATATCAGCAAATTTACGCAGCTGATCCGAATTTACAGACTAATTTAGAGAACATAGACGGTCTCAGAAAAGGAACTGTGACCGGAACCAGTGTAACACTTGACGGTGGTGATATACTTAATCTCCGTCACAGCGAACCAACAAGAAGTCTCGGTTTAGGACAGAAGTCATTCTCACTCAAGGGTGGTACTGAAGGCGGCGAGCAGACTGTTGCAAATCTTACAGGTATTTCAATAAATTCTGATGGTATCATCGTTGGTGTGCATGAGGTTTATGGTGTATGCGAGCTCGGTCGTGTTGATCTTGCTACTTTCTCAAACCCTGCTGGTCTTACAAAGGTAGGAAGTACATACTTTGAACAGTCCCTTAACTCGGGTGAACCAATCATCGTAAATGCTGGTACAGAAGGCACAGGTGAGATCATGGCATCCACACTTGAAGCTTCAAACGTTGACCTTTCAAGTGAATTCTCTGATATGATTATGACTCAGAGAGGATTCCAGGCTTCTTCACGTGTAATTACAGTATCAGATACAATGCTTGAAGAGCTTATCAATCTCAAGAGATAATAACTAACTGAATAAAGGGAGAAGCGGCCGGACGAGGTTGTCGTGCCGCCTCTCTTTTTTATAAAATTCTAAAAAAGGGTGTCAGAATATTATGATAACACTTACAAAACTAAACGGAACAAAATTTGTACTCAACTGTGATCTTATTGAGTCGATTCAGGAGAACCCTGATACTACAATAAGACTTTCAAACGGAAATGTCTACATAGTAAAAGAGCCTTCAGATATGGTTGTTGAACTTACGGCGCAGTTTCGCAGAGGGATATTATCAGGTATTCTGGACGTAAATAAATAGGGGGACAATATTTATGGACATATTGTCAATAATAGGATTTCTTCTGGCTGCTGCCCTTATCGTAATCAGTATTATGACCGGTGAAGATCCGGAAACAGGGAAGATTGCTTTTTATGCAGAGCAGCTCAAGGGATTTTTCGATGTTGGTTCTATAGCAATCGTTCTCGGCGGTACTGTTGGTGCTATGCTTCTTTCATATCCGGGTTCTGTTTTTAAGAAAATACCTAAACATCTGAAGATAGTGTTTATGCCTCCGAAGTACAATCCGGTTGCATATATAGAGCAGATTACCGAATTTGCAAAGGAAGCACGTATAAACGGTCTTCTTGCACTTGAAGAAAAGATGAATTCCTGTGATGATCTGTTTATGAAAAATGCACTTATGCTGGTAGTTGACTCAGTTGAGCCGGAAAAAATCAAGGCTGTTCTTGAAAATGAACTTGACTATCTTGAGGACAGACATGCACAGGCACAGGGCTTTTATCTTAAGATGGCTGAGTATGCACCTGCCTTTGGTATGGCGGGTACCCTTATCGGTCTTATCAATCTTCTTGCAAATATGTCAGATGCCGATGCACTTGCAGCAAATATGGCGGTTGCACTTGTTACAACATTCTACGGCGTTATTCTTGCCAACCTTATAGGTAAGCCTATAGCAAACAAGCTTAAGAAGCGTCATGAGGAGGAAATGCTCTGCAAGGTTATTATCAAGGAAGGTGTTCAGTCCATTCAGGACGGTGACAATCCTCAGTTTATTGAAGAGAAACTTATGCGTCTTCTTCCTTCAACAACACCTGCACCGGCCGGCAGCAAGAACAAATAAACAATCAGAAAGAACTGAAAACCGGGAGGTGTTATTGTGGCGAAGAGAAAACAGGAGGAAGAAGGCGGCGGAAGCTGGATGGATACCTATGGCGACATGGTAACACTGCTTCTGACTTTTTTCGTAATGCTGTACAGTATGTCAACAATAGTTGAGGAAAAGTGGACGGAACTTGTGTCCGCATTTAAAATTGACGGTGATGAAAAGGTTGATGTTGTTGTTTTTGAGGAATCCGATCTTGCCGGTGAAAAAGGCGGAGACGGTGTTTTCATAGGAAAGTTTGAAGATGAAAACCCCCAGGACGGAACTATATACAATTCAGCTATTGATGCTTTGTATGAAAAAATCATGACATATATAGAAGAGCATGATCTTAATAACAGCGTTCTTGTTCAGCAGTCAGAGGATCTGGCGGCATCGGGTGAGGACGGAAATGAAGGTGAAGAGGGCAAACAGGAGAAGCCTATGGACGGCTCCACTGATATGTCGGATTCACAGAATGCAAAAAATATTTTTATTCAGTTTAAAGACAACGTTATTTTTGAGCCTGACAGTTCGGCGATAAAACCGGAGAGTGAAGAACTTCTTCAGTTTTTTGGTGAATGCCTTGCCAGCGTTCAGGATGACGTATCACTTATTATGATAAAGGGACATACGGCAAAGAGTCCGACCTCAACGGTTGACTCAAGACTTCTTTCTTCGGAACGTGCCGGAAATATTTCAAACTTTTTTGAACACAGGTCCGGTATAGCATCGGGATTGCTTCTTCCTATGGGACTTGGCAATAACTTTCCGATAGCTGATAATGATACTGAAGAGGGCCGTACAAAGAACAGACGTGTTGAGATAGCTATAATCAATAAAAACAGTGAGCTTTCAAGAAATTCAGATTTTCTTAAGGCCATGGGAGCATCTTTTGACGCATCTTCTGAGAAAACGGGGGATTTGGCTGAATGAGTACAGTATTTCCAAGGAGATGTTTTAATGAAAAAAGCCAAAAGCATTAATGTAAAGGAAGCGAGTTTTCCTGATTTTTCAGCAGGTGAAAAAGATATAAAGGATGTATCGGCAGACTATACACATCTGCTTATGGATGTCCCTCTTGATGTACGTGTTGAGATAGGAAGAACAAAGCTTAAGATGTGTGAAGTTCTGAGTCTTGCCCAGGGTTCCATTATCCGCCTTGAAAAACAGGCTGGTGCTCCTGTAGATGTTATTGCGAATAATCAGACAGTTGCAAGAGGAGACGTAATTGTTATTGATGAAAACTTCGGAGTCAGAATAACCGAGATAATATCGACCAAAAAGTTTATGGACGATATCCGGAAGCGTGAGGAATCCAGCTCCGTATATAGTGAAAATACGGATGATGTAAAAGTAGAGGAAGTTCCTGCTCTGAATGAATACTATGAAAATTCAGAAGAACAGAACGAAGAATAAAAATTAACCTTAACTGGAGGCATTATTTTTGAATGAATCACCGATAGCAAGAGTTTTTACAGTATTGTTTACTCTTGTACTTTTCGCAGTAATACTTTATCTTGCTTATATAACTACAAAATATATCGGAAAAAAATATTCTGTAAGCTCAGGAATGAGCGGAAAGAATATAAAAATTCTTGATACAGTTCGTATGAGTCAGGACAAATTCCTTATGATAGTTAAGGCGGGAGATAAGACAGTGCTTATTGGAGTCAGCAAGGACCATATGGAATATATCTGTGACGTTGACGAGAGTCAGCTTAGTCTTACGGAGAACGGCAACGCGTATGAGGTGCCGCAGACTCCGGATTTTGTTCAGGCATTTAAAACAGTGCTTGGAGACAAGATGAAAAATTTTAAACAAAAGGAGAACAATGATGAAAACAAAAAATAATGTTCTCTTCAGAAAAAAAATAATGAAACTCGGTATAGGATTTATGCTGAGTTTTATTGTGTTGATACTGCTTCTGGGGGTTATCTCGCAGGGAGTATCCGCAGAGTCACCGTCAATAAAAATAGATTTGAATTCAGGCGCAGCTGACAGTGGTTCAAGCACGCTTGATTTGCTGTTTTTACTGGCGTTTATTGCACTTATACCTACATTTCTTATGATGCTTACATGCTTCACAAGAATAATAATCTCTTTTTCATTTCTCAGAAATGCAATGGGTGTTGCGAATTCACCGCCGAATCAGGTTATTGTAGGGTTATCACTGTTTGTTTCAATATTTATTATGTTTCCGGTTTTTTCCCAGATAAAAACTGAGGCGTATGACCCGTATAAAGCCGGTACTATAGAACTTGAAGAAGCTCTTGAGGAGGGTCAGAAACCTCTTAAAGTTTTTATGCTTAAGCAGGTTTATGACGAAGACCTGAATATGTTTATGACACTTGCGAATACGAATGAAATTATTGAGATGGAGGAGTATGATTCACAGGACAAGCTCACAGAACTCAGCCTGTTTATAATCGCTCCGGCATTTATTACAAGTGAACTGAAGAGGGCTTTTCTTATCGGATTTTTACTCTATATTCCGTTTCTGATAATTGATCTTGTAGTATCAAGTACCCTTATGGCCATGGGTATGATGATGCTTCCTCCGGCAATGATTTCCATGCCTTTCAAGCTTATGCTTTTCATTGTGGCTGACGGATGGAATCTGCTGATTGAGTCGCTGATAATAAGTTTTAATTAGAAGAGGTGTTGTTTATGACTCAGTCTGATGTGCTTGATCTTTTTATGAATGCCATGTATGCTGCGTTCAAGCTTGCAGCACCTGTTCTTATAGCAAGTATAGTGATAGGACTTATAGTTGCCATCTTTCAGGCTGCCACGCAGATTCATGAGCAGACGCTCACTTTTGTCCCTAAGGTAATAGTGATTGCACTTATGCTTCTTGTACTTGGATCATGGATGATAAATATTATACAGGAATTTTTCACAATGATTTTTGATAAAATTGCAGGAATGTAGGTGCCGATTTGACAGAACTGAATATTGTAATTGAAAACCTGAATATCTATGTTCTGGTTTTTGTCAGGCTGGCAGCTGTTATTGGCTTTAATCCGATAATGACCAGAAATAATATTCCGGCAATGGTCAGGACGGGAATAGTATTTTTTTCCACCCTGCTTCTTGCCCCACTGATACCGGTACCTGTTCAGACAAATGACTTTGAACTGGTACTTTGTATTATAAGAGAGATTGCTGTGGGCTGGCTTCTGGGATGTATATTCAATATATTTTTCTATATGCTTGCATTTGTCGGAGATATTCTTGATATGCAGTTTGGACTATCAATGGCAAAGGTAATGGATCCGGGAACCGGAGTGCAGTCAGCTTTTACAGGAAATCTTATCAATCTTGTCTATATGGCATATTTTTTTGCAACCAACAGTCATCTGGTTCTTATAAAGATAGCCGTTGATTCATACGATATTATTCCTGCCGGTGCAGCAGGGATAAATCTAAGTGCAGCTGCTTCATTTGGGATAACTGTTTTTACTTCAGTTTTTTCAGTTGCAGTAAGGCTTGCATTTCCTTTTGTTGCAATGGAATTTATTCTCGAGATAGGTATGGGTGTACTTATGAAGCTTATACCGCAGATTCATATTCTGTCTCTTATACACATCTCCGAGCCCACGAGACAGGCAGAAATCT
>CAMCOJ010000069.1 GCA_945876405.1 uncultured Ruminococcus sp. | reverse complement strand
AGAAGGAACACTTTTTAAATTGAATAAAAAATATTATGAGAACACGAATTATACAGGAGAAGAATCAGATTTTTACTATGTATCCGCATACGTTCCTCAGGGTGTTGTTTGTCTTATGAGTGCAGCGGCATATTATTGTCTGACAACATACAGAGCTGATGCAATAGATGTAGCAATTCAAAGAAAGTCAAGGGTATCAAAAATTCCGGACTGGCCTGAACTGTCAGTATATTATTACGCAGACAAGCGTTTTGAGACTGGTATTGAAACTGTTCAGGAAGGAAAAAATCATTTTAAGATCTATGATATTGAGAAGACGGTTGTTGATATTGTATATTTTCGCGAAAAAGTTGGTATGGAGGAAACAAAAGAAGTTCTTGTCAATTACCTTAAACGAAAAGACAGGAATCTTAACAGGCTTCTCAGATATTCCCAGCTTTTAAATTGTGAAAAAATTCTTAAAACATATCTGGAGGTTCTTGTATGATGAATCCTGTTTCGGTAAAAGACAGATTAAAAAATCAGGCTAAATCAAGTGGAAGGACAATGCAGGACGAACTGGTTACCTATGGGTTGGAGCGTACAATTTACAGGTTATCTGTTTCTGATTACGCAGAACGGTTCACTTTGAAAGGCGGTATTTTTTTATATGCATTGTTTGATGGGAATTATGCCAGAGCTACCATGGATATAGATCTTTTAGCACAGCAGATTTCAAATGACGCAGAGAAAATGAAGAAAGTTTTTCATGATATTTTTTCTATTGAGTGTGATGATGCTTTACGATTTGATTTGGATTCATTGAAAGTAATTTATATTACAGAATTTAAAGAATACCATAGAACAGGTAAAAAAATTACTTATGCCGATTGTGGAGTCAATAGAAAAAAACGAGGATTTTAATTACAACTGGGACAAGGACAGAAAAGAATGGAAATAAAAGCTGGCCTTTCGTTGTTTATAGTGGGTAGATAATCATAGCTACTTGAAAAAATCTGAATAATAGGGTATAATTTAAAGTATCAATAAATACAGGAAGGTACACTATTATGTTTGACAATACAACACTCTTTACAGCAGCACTTCAGCTCGAATATCCTAAGTAATGATAGTAAACGAAAAATATATTTTTAGATTAACGGGCAAGGCAGTAAAATAGACAGGAGGAATTTGTAGTGAAAGGATTATTTGGAAGAACATCAGCCGCTTTATCATCACTTGCAATCGCAGCATTGACCGTTCAGTTCGCACCTTACAGCGATACTGCGATTGCTGCAGACACTTTGATGACACGCGACGTATGGTGTGCTAATGAGGATGTTAATCGCTGGGAATCTGAACACTTCCAGTTTATCTGGGGAAAGAACGGAGCAGATTCAGCTAAGGTCACACAGGCTTTTCTGGAGGAAAATGCAAAACATATGGAAGCATGCTGGGACATTTATATGAATGATCTTCATATGGAGCCGCCTACGCAGTCGGTCAATCTCGGACTTCGTGATGGCAACAGGTACAAGGTGAATTTTTATATTTCCGGCACGGGACTTTCGCCTTTTGCTGATGACTGGGCATACATGGGCTATGACAGTGAGGGTTATGCTTTTATGTTCTGCTGCGTGGGGGCCATGCAGAATTCTCCTAATCCTTCATGGGTACTCCCTCACGAGTTCGGTCATGTTGTTACGGCACATCAGCTTGGCTGGAATTCTAACAAATATGTCAATGCATGGTGGGAAGCTATTGCAAACTGGTATCGTGAGCAGTTTCTGTATTCTGAATACTATCAACAGTGGGCCGGAGTAACAGGAGTGACAGATTATTTTGAAACCTACATGAAAAATCTGTGCTTTACTCCTATTCTCGGCCGTGATAACTATGCTTCATGGTTGTTTTTGCAGTATATCACAGAGAACCCTGATAATCTTCCCGGCTACGGCAGCAGTTTCGTAAAGGATCTTATGCAGCAGGGGCAGGCAGATGAATATCCGTATCTTGAAATTGAGAGAATATCAGGCGCAGATATGAAAGAAACACTTGGTCACTATGCCAAAAGACTTGCAACACTTGACCTTGCTCACAAGAGAGATTATCAGGCACGTCAGAATCAGCTTTTCGACAGAGGCGAATGGAATTGGAGCGAAATATATACTCTGCTTGAAAAGAGCGGAAAGACTGATAACTACTACATTGTTCCTACAGAGCGTGCTCCTCAGCAGTTTGGTGTGAACATAATTCCTTTGGAGGTTACAGATAATACTATCTCGGTAACTCTTGACGGACTTACAAATGTAAGAGGTGCCGACTGGCGTGCCTGCATCGCTGTTGAGCAGCGTGACGGAACGACACGATATTCCAGCCTTTTTAAGTCGGGCGAAACAGCTGTGATGTCATATGACAGTGCAGCAGATTCGGCGGCATATCTTACTGTTACGGCAACTCCGGATTCTGATACATGGCATAAGGTGGGTGTTCAGTATATGCTGAGTCAGGGCGAATTTGACGAGACTAATTATCCGTTTCTCAGCAAAACCCGCTATCCATATGGCGTAACTATCGAGGGAGCAGGTATAAAGCATTCACTCAACACTATCGATTCTTCTGCCGGCAGGATACATGCAAACGGCGGTGGATTCGTAGCATATACTGCAAATGTTGACGAATCTGTATACGTTGGCAGGGACGCAAAAGTTCTTGGATATGCTACAGTAACAGGAAACGCAAGGATAGATGGTCACGCAACTGTTACTGACAGCGCCAGTGTTTCCGGTAATGCTGTTATTACCGGACACGCTGTTGTTGCAGAAAGAGCACAGGTAAAGGATAATGCTATTGTTGCCGACTATGCAGGAGTTATGGGCGATTCGATAGTTTCAGATAATGCAAGAGTAATCGAAAGCGGACTTGTGTTCAATACCTATAATGTCAGTGGCAATGCGACTGTGAAAGGCGTTGCATACGGACTTTCAAACGGCTCTGCTTCGGGGCAGGCTATGCCGGATGGCGATTATTACGATGACACTGGAAGAAGTCTGAAATATGGTTCAATATACGGCTGGGAGAGCTACGATGATTACGCACTGAATCGCCCTTATACTGACGGACAGTATGCGGGACTTGAATTTAATGAAGACAGTTCGGATATTGCCTCTGACGCATTCACTTCTACTTATGGAGTATCATGTGGAAGTCCTGTCTGGAACGAGTACAGGACCAGCGGGAATGGTGTGCTTACCTTTGACGGCGATGGTTACCTTATCGGCGACAGTTCGTATGCAGCTCTGCATGATGCAGATTATCAGACCGCTGTACTGCTTAGAGACAATAATGAGAATACTGTTTTCCGCTTTGGTGATAGTGAAAAATATATGTCCCTTACTGCAGAAAACGGAACGTTGACCTTTGACATTAGTAACGGCAGCGAGGCTCAGTCAGTAAGAGCAGAAAATGCTTATGCAGCAGGAAGCTGGGTGACAGTCAGCGTTGTTCTGGAAAATGATTCAGCAAAGCTCGTGGTCAATGACGGCAGAGGTATGAAAATAACCTACGGTACAGTGACTATTGACCCTGTCGAAGTGATGAGTGACAATGCAACATATATTATCGCAGACGGAATGAACGGCTCTATGGACTATTTCAGAGTTAATTTCAAGGAAGTTTCAGAACCGGATTATTATTATACCGAGACTGAGACGATTATGGAAAAGGTAAGAGGTGACATTAACGCCGACGGGTATTTTAACATTTCCGATTTAGTGCTGCTCCGGAAATGGTTGCTTGATATTCCGGATGCGAATCTTACTGACTGGAAGGCTGGCGATCTTAGTGATGATAACAGGCTTGATATATTGGATTTTTGTCTGATGAAACACGAGCTTCTGAAAAGCAATTGATTTAATACTTCTTAAAAATGCTGTTGCAGGTGATACATTATGATATGACTGTAATTTTGCATAATACCCTTTTCAGATATTTAAACATTCATATGAAATTTTCTCCGGATAAACGCAAAATATTGAAATGCACAAATCAATATGATATGATAAAGCTGTATTAGAAAAATTGTATAGGTTGTATTAACGAAATTATCATAATAAAGGAGAAAAATTTATGAATAAGTTGTTGAAGAAAACACTTGCAGCATTAACGGGACTTGCTGCTGCATTTTCATCGATGGCAGGGTTTACTGACAGTCCGGTCAGGGTTGATTCGGCGGAAATAAAAGTGCTGGCATTTCCGGGAGCTACAGGGGGAGGAAAGTATGCCACAGGCGGACGCGGCGGTGAGGTTTATCATGTTACGAACCTTAATGACAGCGGACCGGGTTCATTTCGCGATGCTGTAAGCAAGTCAGGACGAATAGTTGTTTTTGATGTAAGCGGAACTATCGAACTTGAGGGAAATATTATCTGCCAGAGCAATGTTACGATAGCAGGGCAGACAGCTCCGGGCGGTTCGGGAATTACGCTGAAAAACTATAAAATGGGCATGGGCGGGGACAACGTTATTTGCCGCTATATAAGCTCACGTCCGGGACCGTACAAGGCTACAAGCTCCGGAAATGATGCATGGGGTGGTGCAGCAGGTTCGAATTCCATCATTGATCACTGTTCCATGGGCTGGACTACTGATGAACAGTGGGGACTTTATTCAAACAATATGAACTATACTGTTCAGTATTCGGTAATAGGACCGGCTGATTCATGGGGCGGTCACAAGAAGGGTCTTCACGGTTTCGGTATGATGATGGGAAAGGGTAATCTGTCCTTTGACCACAATCTGATTATTCATAATGTATCAAGAAATTTCCGGGGAAAAGTCCAGAGTACATATACTGCAGACTTTACCAATAACATAATATACGACTGGGGTTATCAGACAGCTTACGGAACCATCGGTCATCTTAATTATGTAAACAATACGCTGAAAGCCGGAAATTCAACAACCGGCGGATATCACTGGATGAATGTGGACAGTACAACTTCGCCTCAGAATTTTAAGGTTTTCTGCAGCGGAAATCGGTTGATTAACAGTGACGGTTCGCTTCACCCGATAACATTTGACAACTGGTCCGGAGTTTCAGTAAAATCAGGAATCGGAATAACTAAAGATGCTCTTTATTCTGCTTCACCGTTCCAGACTGTTATTGACGGGGAAGATGTTTCCACAGTAAAAAATGCCGAATCGGCAGAAAGTGCGTATGACCATGTAATCAGTTTTGCCGGAAACGGTATTTCTCCTGAGAAAAGAACAGCTATAGACCGTCAGTGTGCAGAGGAAACGAAGAACGGAACAGGTTCATGCAGCGGAACTTCCGAATATGATTCAACGGAGACCAATCTTGATAAATACAAAATAAAATGCGGTGTAACATACGATTATCCTGCACCTGTGCTGAAGAAAGCAATCACAGACACTGACAATGACGGAATGCCTGATGAATGGGAGGTATTAAGAGGACTTGATCCGAATGACCCGACAGACACCAACGGAGACTACTGCGGACAGGGCTATACAAATATCGAATACTATATTAACGATCTTACAGTAAATTCCTTCCCTGAAGGCGTTGTGAAACTGTCGCCTGAAACAGCTGAGAAGCCTCCTGTTTCGGCATTTGAAATTATAGAAGCGGAAGACTTTGATGAGCAGAGCGGTGTAAAAACTGAAGAGTGCTCAGAAGGCGGCAAAAATGTAGGTTATATTGAAAACGGCGACTATATCATGTTTAAAAACGTTGACTTCGGAGATGGAGCAGAAACATTTACAGCTCGTATTGCCGGAAATGTGGTTTCTGAAGAACTCAGATATATCTGGCTGTATCTCGACAGCCCTGACAGTTACCCTGTTGCTTCATGTGCAGTGCCTGTTACGGCCGGATGGCAGGACTGGAAGGATGTTTCTTCAGGATTACTTGAGAAAGTAACCGGTAAGCATGATCTTTATCTGAAATTTACAGGCGGAGAAGGCTATCTTTTCAATCTGAATAGTTTTGTTTTCAGCAATGATCCGGTTATTTATTATTGCCTTGGAGACATGAATCTTGATAACCTTGTAAACAGTGAAGATATTTTAATTTATCTGAAATATATGTTCGGTGCATCGGAACTCAATGAAGATGAGTTCAGTGCTGCAGATATAAACCTTGACGGAAAATGTGATATTACAGACCTGGTTTTACTGAAAAATCTTATTCTTGAAACGGACTGAAACCGTTAATCCTATATGCATCTCCTTATTCAGGGAGGTGCATATTTTTTGCAGTTGACAAATATGTGTAAAATAAGATATAATAGTATATTGGTTAGTTTATTTTATCAGACAGGATGGTATACACAATACTATGAAAGTTGTTATTATCGGAAGCGGTAAGATAGGAAGCAATATATCCAACGCCCTTTCGAAAGAGGGCCATGATGTTACAGTTATAGATGTAAAGAAAACTGCTCTTGACAAAATTCAGGATATTCAGGATATCATGTGCATTGAAGGAAATGGTGCTGACGTAGAAGTACTGAAGGAAGCTGACGTTGACAAATCTGCTCTCTTCATTGCTACAACGCCCCATGACGAACTTAATCTTCTCTGCTGTCTGCTTGCCAGAAAGCTAGGCTCAGGACGAACGATGTCACGTGTCAGAAATCCTATGTATTTTTCACAGGTTGATATACTCAAGGAGGACGTCGGACTCTCCATGGTAATAAATCCTGAGCTGATTGCCTCGGATGAAATAATGCGAATACTCGTATTTCCTTCCGCTGCAAAGCTCGAGGTTTTCTCACGCGGACGCATGGAACTCGTTGAACACAGACTCAGTGAAAAATCAGAACTTGACGGCATGACACTTGCTGAGATTTACCGCAGACAGAAGATAAAGTATCTTATCTGTGCTGTCGAAAGAGACTCCCGTATATTTATTCCGGGCGGTGACTTCATTCTGCACAGCGGTGATATTATAAATATTGCAGCTTCGCACCGTAATCTTGAGGGATTTTTCAAGGCTATCGGCTCCATGCGAACCAAAATAAAAACGGTTATGATTGTGGGCGGAGGTAAAATATGCAGTTATCTTATCAGGCAGCTGCTCGCCGCCCGTATGAACGTCAAGGTAATTGAGATAGATCATGACAAATGTGTTGAACTTGCTGTTGCATTTCCAAAGGCTAATATTATCAATGCTGACGGAACTGATCAGGAGGTACTGATTGAGCAGGGAATAAAACATGTTGATGCGTTTATCTCCATGACAGGCATTGATGAGGAAAATATTGTAATGTCTATGTTTGCTGTCAAAAACTCTGAGGCTAAGGTAATCACAAAAATAAACCGTGAAAGCTACCGCGAGATTGCTGCCCAGATGGGGCTTGACTGTATCATTACCCCTAAGCTGCTTACTGAGTCGCTTGTTCTCAGTTATGTCAGGTCGATGAAAAATGCCGCCGGAAGCAATATCGAAGCTCTTTATCACCTCGTCAACAATAATGTTGAGGCTATCGAATTCAAAATAAAAAGACATATTGACGGAATTGTCGATATTCCACTCAGGAACATTACTCTTAAGAAAAATATTCTTATCGGCGGAATTATAAGAAAGAGGACTGTAATTATTCCGAACGGTGATGATGTCATCAGAGCAGGTGATTCTGTTATCATAATCTCAAGGGATTATCATTTTTCTGATATAACTGATATTCTTGAGGAATGAGGTGATGATTAAATGAATAAACATCTTGTTGCTCATTATCTCTGCCGTATAACTGCAGCAGGTTCGCTTCTTTTTCTTGTTCCTGTAATCATCTGCGTTGTATACGGTGAATGGGAAGATGCAAAGATATTTCTTATAGTCGCCGCAGGAACAGCTCTTTTATCTGCCCCTGCAGCCTTGAAAAAGCCAAAGGACAATGATGTCTTCGCAAGGGAAGGTCTTATGGTTGTCGCTCTGCTGTGGGTTCTGTATCCGGTTGCAGGGGCAATGCCGTTTTATCTTTCAGGGCAGATACCTTCATTTGTCGATGCAGTTTTTGAAAGTATATCCGGATTTACGACTACGGGATCCACTATTCTTACAGATATAGAGTCACTTTCACACGGTATGCTCTTCTGGCGAAGCTTTACTCACTGGGTAGGAGGAATGGGTGTTCTTGTCCTTGCTATAGCGGTTCTTCCGGGAAACAAGGCTGCCATGCATTTTATGAGAGCCGAATGTGCAGGACCGCAGGTAGGTAAAATAGTTCCTAAGGGAAAAAATTCAGCACGGTATCTCTATATCATTTATTCCGTTCTTACGCTTGTGTTCTTTTTCCTCCTGATGGCAGGCGGTATGCCATGGTTTGACAGTATATGTCATGCTATGGGAACAGCGGGTACAGGCGGATTCGGAGTTAAGAATGCCGGTATAGCATATTACAACTCGCCGTATATCGAATATGTACTGACTATAGGTATGGCGATGTTTGGTGTAAATTTCAGCATATATTATATGATTCTTTCAGGACATATGAAAAATGCTCTGAAAAACTCCGAACTGAGAATGTACTTTATAATTATGGCTGCTGCCACGCTTATCATAACTGTTGGTAACAGAAATATTTACAGCAGTCTGGAAGAAAACTTCAGATATGCAGTATTTCAGGTTTCGTCAATAATGACATCAACCGGTTTTGCCACTGCAGACTATTCACAGTGGCCCGAATTTTCGCAGACTGTTCTTCTGATACTTATGTTTATCGGTGCATGTGCCGGTTCAACAGGCGGCGGACTTAAGGTTCAGCGAATAATAATCATGTTCAGAAGCGTAAAAAAATTCGTAAGACAGACTCTTAGTCCAAAATGCGTATATGTTCTTAAGGGTGAAGACAAGAGTATGGACACTTCAACAGTTCACGGAGTGCAAACCTATTTCATTCTGTATATCGGACTAATGCTTATTTCGCTTCTGCTTGTTTCAGTTGACAATGCCGACTTTGCTACTTCATTTTCATCAGTTGTCACCTGTATAAATAACATAGGACCTGGTTTAAACAGGGTAGGACCTGTGGAAAACTTCTCATTCTATTCTGATTTTGCCAAGATAGTTCTTTCAGTTGATATGCTTTTCGGACGACTTGAATGTCTTCCGGTTATTATTATGCTTTCTCATTCTGTATGGAGAAGCAAATACAGATAAAATTCAATGAGTTAAAATGAAATATTAAAAGACAATAAAATGCCTGATTACAGCATATCTCA
>CAMCOJ010000068.1 GCA_945876405.1 uncultured Ruminococcus sp. | reverse complement strand
CAGCGTCAGATGTGTATAAGAGACAGGTCCAATATATCAGCACTCGAAGGAATAAAACTCAAACTTTCGGCAAATAAACTCGAACTTGCCGGATATGATCTGGAACTTGGAATCAAAACAACCATGGATGTTAACTCGGACGATTCAGGCGAACTGGTGGTTAACGCAAGACTTTTCAGTGAAATAATCAGAAGAATGTCATCAGACGAATTAAAAATCAGCATAGACGAAAAACTGAACGTTAACATTCTTGGAAACAACACTACCTACGATATCTCAGCTATATCTGCAACTGAATATCCGGATTTTCCTTCGTTTAACGGCGATAGCAGCATTGATGTTCCGCAGCATATACTGAAAAATATGATAGAACATACCAATCATGCAGTATCTGTTAATGATAACAAACCAATTCTTACCGGTGAACTTTTTGACATAGAAGACAAGATTTTCCGCATGGTTGCAATAGATGGCTTCAGACTCGCTATCAGAACCGAAGGAATAGGTACTGATGAAAAAGTCAAATTTGTTGTCCCTTCAAAAACACTTAACGAAATATCAAAACTCCTTTCAAAAGGCGATTCATCAAAATCTGCCTCCGAAGAGGATTCCGGAAATTCTCAGGAAGATAACGAAGAAATCTGCCATATTTTTATAAACTCAAAAAATATCATATTTGAGATTTCAGGATATTGTGTGGTTTCCCGTCTTCTCGAAGGTGAATTTCACAACTACAAAGCAAGCATTCCGTCTGATTTCAAAACAGAAGTTATTATTAAAACCAGAGAATTCTATGACAGCATAGAAAGATGTTCACTTCTGATAAATGAAAAAAACAAATGTCCTGTAAGATGCGTTTTTGAAGATGGTTCACTTAAGATTGACTGTAAGACAAGTATTGGCAAGATTAATGATTCCATACCTGCAGAGGTTAACGGAGAATCCATTGAGATAGGATTTAACAACAAATTTCTTCTTGATGCTCTTAAAGCATGTGAAACTGATAAAATAAAAATCCAGCTGATGGCAGCAAACAAGCCGGTTCGTATTGTTCCGACAAACGGAGACAGCTTTATGTATCTTCTTATGCCAATACAGCTAAAAAAGTAAGAGAAGGCTGAATTTCATGAAAAAACTTGACATAAATATTTCAACCGAGTTTATAAAACTTGACTCTCTTCTGAAATTTTCAGGTGCGGCTGAAACCGGAGGAATGGCAAAGGAAGCTATTCAGAACGGCGAAGTGTCGTTTAACGGAGAAATCTGCACGATGAGAGGAAAAAAAGTCCGTTCCGGAGATACAGTAGAATTTAACGGATATATAATCAACGTTAACTGATTATGCGTATCACAAGAATTCAGATTTCCGGCTTCAGAAATCTTAAGGAAATCAATCTCATTCCCGGAGAAAACTTCAATATAATCTACGGACAGAATGCACAGGGAAAAACCAATCTACTTGAGGCAATCTGGATATCAACCGGATGCCGCAGTTTTCGGAATTCAAAAGAAAAAGACTATATCGGTTTTGATTCTGATGAATTTAACATCAATATTACCTTTGAAGATGAAGTCAGAACACAGGAAATTAATTACCGTATGGTTAGGAAAAGTCCGAAGAACAAACAAATAACACTGAATGGCGTTATTTTAAAAAACAGCAGCAAGCTCTTTGAAAATTTTAAATGCATAGCATTTCTTCCGGAAGATACCGAACTTATCAAAGGAACTCCGGAAAGAAGAAGAACTTTCATAGATCTCTGCTATTCCCAGCTTAAACCAAGGTCAATGAGCTATATAAGAAAATTCGACCAGCTTATAACTCAGCGCAATGCTGTTCTGAAAAACATTATCACAGGAAGAGATTCAGAAGAAAGTCTTGATATATGGGACAGACAGCTTGCAGCAGCAGGTTCGTACATTTCCTGTATGAGAAATCAGTATGTGATTAAACTTAACAGATACTGCCAAGAATTATACAGTAAAATAGCCGGAGGGGCGGAAAATCTCAGTATATCATATCAGTCCGGTACTTTTCCTCCTGATTATGAATATCCTGAGTTTCCTGACACCCAAATGACAGAATTTTACTATAAAAAGCTGAAAAACAGCATTCCTGATGATATAAGGCTCGGATATACCCATACCGGAGCCGGAAGAGATGAGATATCTCTCAGGATAAACGGTCTCAGTGTCAGGGATTACGGGTCTCAGGGACAGCAGAAAAGTACAGCTCTTGTTATGCGTCTTGCTCAGGCTCAGATTTACAGTGAAGAAAAAAATGAATCACCTGTCATTCTTCTTGATGATGTTATGGGTGAACTTGATGAAAGCAGACAGAATTTTGTCTGCAGCATAATTGCAGATATGCAGGTTTTTATTACTACCTGCAATCACCGTGCAGTAATTCATCAATGCGATGACATTTTCGAGATGCATGAAGGCAGTATAGTAACCTGAGAGAGGAAGAGCTCATATGTATGTTCATCTTGGAAATGAAATAACAATAAATGACAAAGGGATTATCGGAATATTTGACATAGAAAATACATCGCTCGGAAATGATACAAGAGAATTTCTGAAGAAGTCTACGGACACAGGAAAGATCGTTAACGTATCATACGAGATGCCGAAAAGTTTTATTGTATGCGACAATAAAGTATATATCTCACAGATATCAGCATCGTCTCTGTATAAACGGGCAGTAAAAAGTATATAAGAAGGAGGATAAAAAGTTGGCTGATAATGAAAGCAATATCGAAATTGATGCAATAGTCAGACCTGAATCGGAAGAATACACCGAAAATGAAATTCAGGTTCTTGAAGGTCTGGAGGCAGTAAGAAAGCGTCCGGGAATGTATATCGGCTCTACAGGACCGCGGGGACTTCATCATCTTGTATACGAGATAGTTGATAACTCTATAGACGAAGCACTTGCAGGTTTCTGCAGCGAGATAAGAGTGGATATACTTCCTGACAATGTAATCAGAGTATCGGATAATGGACGAGGAATCCCTACAGGTATTCATCCTACTGAAGGAATATCAGCAGCAACAGTTGTTTACACAGTTCTTCATGCCGGAGGTAAATTCGGCGGAGGTGGATATTCCGTATCAGGCGGTCTCCATGGTGTTGGTGCCTCTGTAGTAAATGCACTTTCTGAATGGCTCGAAATAACCATAAAGAACGGAAAAAATATATTTTTTCAGCATTTTGACAGAGGAAATTACGAAAAAGAACTCTGTATTACAGGTGATACGACTGAGACAGGTACTACTGTCTGCTTTAAGGCTGACAGTGAAATATTCACAGAAACAACAGAATATGACTATGAGGTACTTCTCAAGAGACTTCGTGAGCAGGCATTTCTTAATGCAGGTGTAAAGATTGTCATATCTGATCTCCGTGATGAAGAGAACAAGCGTTCTGAGGTACTTCACTACGAGGGTGGTATAAGACAGTTTGTTGAGCATATCCATAAGACAAAGGGTCTTGATGTTCTTTCGGAAGATGTAATTTATATAGCAGGTTCAGATGACACTGCAACAGCCGAAATAGCTCTTCAGTACAATGACAGCTATAATTCTGTCATTCTCTCTTTTGCCAACAATATTCATACCATAGACGGCGGTACACATGAAACGGGATTTAAGAATGCTCTTCTCAAAGTTATAAACGAATACGGAAAAAAATTCGGACTTCTTAAGGATGGTGACAGACTTCTGGGCGATGATGTCCGTGAAGGACTTACGGCCATTGTTTCAGTTCGTCTCAGAGAATGTGAATTCGAAGGACAGACGAAGGGCCGTCTTGGCAACCCTTCAGTAAAGCCTTTTATAGAAAATCTTGTCAACGAAAAGCTTATGGATTACCTTGAGGCAAATCCGGTTGTAGCGAGAACAATATTTGACAAGAGCGTTGCTGCCCTAAGAGCGAGGGAAGCTGCAAAGAAGGCAAGAGAGCTTACAAGAAGAAAGAATGCACTTGAAAGTGCTTCGCTTCCGGGTAAGCTTGCCGACTGTTCTGAACGTGACATAGAATTTACCGAGATCTACATCGTCGAAGGAGACTCTGCGGGCGGTTCAGCAAAGGAAGGCAGAGACAGAAGATATCAGGCTATCCTTCCTCTTTGGGGAAAGATGCTTAACGTTGAGAAGTCAAGAATAGACAAGGTATATGGCAATGAAAAACTTATGCCTGTTGTAACTGCACTTGGTACAAGCATCGGTGAAGACTTCGATATATCAAAGCTTCGTTACGGAAAAGTAATTATCATGGCCGATGCCGATGTCGACGGTTCCCATATCAGAACACTTCTTCTTACATTCTTCTTCAGATTTATGCGTCCTCTTATAACAAACGGAAACATATACATTGCTCAGCCTCCTCTCTTTAAGGTTTCAAAAGGTAAAAAATTCAAATACGCCTTCTCTGATCCTGAGAGGGACCAGTACATTGCAGAGTTTGAAGCTGAAGGCGGAAACGGAAAGGTTGAAGTTCAGCGTTACAAAGGTCTTGGTGAAATGGATGCCGAGCAGCTCTGGGAAACAACAATGAATCCTGAGACAAGAACGATGATACAGATAACCATGGAAGATGCAGTAAGAGCAGATGAGATTTTCACAATTCTTATGGGTGACAAGGTTGCACCGAGAAGAGAATTTATTGAAAAGAATGCGAAGTATGTTCAGAATCTTGATATCTGATTTATCATAAAGGAAAAAAATATGAACGAGAAACCATTGTTTTCAAAAGAATACAGTATAAGTCTTGAGATGTTCGGAAATGCGTTTACGGACTTTCAGAAGAAGTTTGCTTATCCGAAAAACATTCTTATGACATGTGCTTTCACCTTGATAGGTATAGCATATATACCGCCTTTTATCAGGGATCCCGGAAATACAGTATGTGTTATGATAATCATAATCTGCGCTTTTCTTACGGCAGGAATATGGCTTAACACATTCATGATAAGAAAAAATCTCATGAAATCCATTGAGGGAATACAGGGCGACCTGTATTCAGTTGAGGTTTACGAAAGCAGTATTTCCATATGTACCAGAGAATTTTCTACCGGAGAAACCGGTGAACCTGAGGAAATGAATGAAGAAAAGGCCGGAGCGGAAGATGATTTTTTTGCTGAGCCTGAAGAAACAGCTCCTGCCGGAGTTGTAAAAACAGTAATTGATTTCGTTAATGACGACGTTAAAATTCTTGAGAAAAAAGATTACTACATAGTCTATCTTGTAAAAAGAATGTTTTATGTAGTTCCTAAAAATATTTTCAGCGCCGACGAAACAAAATTGCTGACTGAAAGCTTTAAAAAAGCTAAATTTATCGAGGAAAGGAATTGATAAAAGGTGGATTTTGAAATTGCAAACAGCAATTCGAAAATTATTTCGAGAAACATAGAAAATGAAATGGAAAAATCGTTCCTTGACTATTCAATGTCTGTAATTGTTTCACGAGCATTGCCTGATGTCAGGGACGGACTTAAGCCTGTACACAGAAGAATACTCTACACACTTCATGAAAACGGTCTTACTCCTGACAAGGCGTACAGAAAATGTGCTGATACTGTCGGTGCTGTACTTGGTCGTTATCATCCTCACGGTGACTCTTCAGTTTACGATGCACTTGTAAGACTTGCACAGAAGTTTTCACTCCGGTATCCTCTTGTTGACGGTCACGGAAACTTCGGTAGTGTTGACGGTGACCCGCCGGCTGCTTACCGTTATACTGAAGCAAAGATGACAAAGATGGCTGTCGAGATGCTCACAGACATAAACAAGGAAACTATTCCGTATACCTCCAACTACGATGACAGACTTAAGGAACCGGTTGTACTTCCTTCGAGATTTCCAAATCTTCTTGTAAACGGTTCTGTTGGTATCGCAGTAGGTATGGCAACAAACATACCTCCTCATAATCTCGGAGAGGTAATTGACGGAATTAATCTTCTTATTGACAATCCTGACTGTACTCTTGATGAGCTTATGGAATTCATCAAGGCACCTGACTTTCCTACCGGCGGTGTTATCATGGGACGTGCCGGTATGAGAGCGGCATATGGTACAGGCCGAGGAAAAATAATTTTAAGAGCACTTACAAACATTGAGGAAATCAAGGGAAGAAACTGCATAATAGTTTCGGAGATTCCGTATATGGTAAACAAGGCAAGGCTTATAGAGAATATAGCTAACCTTGTTAAGGACAAGAGAATTGAAGGTATTCATACAATCAGGGATGAATCTGACAGAGACGGTATGAGAATTGTTATCGAGCTCAAGAAGGATGCAGTTCCTCAGATTGTACTCAATAAGCTTTATTCATATACTCAGCTTCAGGACACAGTCGGTGTTATTCTTCTTGCTCTTGTAAACGGAGAGCCAAAGGTTCTCACTCTCAAGCAGATGCTTGAAAAGTACCTTGAGTTCCAGATGGAAGTAATCACAAAGAGAACGATTTACGATCTACGCAAGGCTAAGGAAAGAGCTCATATACTTGAAGGTCTCGTTATTGCGGCTGACAATATTGATGAGGTAATAAAGATCTGCCGCAGTTCAAGAAACATGACTGAGATTAAGGAAAGACTCTGCGAAAGATTCGGACTCACTGATATCCAGGCTGAAGCTATTGCAAGAATGCAGCTATACCAGCTTTCAAATATGGAGAGACAGAAGATTATCGATGAACTGGCTGCTCTTAATATTAAGATTGCAGAATTCGAAGCAATTCTCGCTGATGAGTCAAAAGTAAAGGAAATCATCAGGGAGGAGCTTGCCGAGATAAGAAAGAAGTTCAACGATGAGAGACGTACAAAGATTGAAAATGTCAGCGGTGAAGTTGATATTGAGGATCTTATCCCTGTTGAAGACTGCGTACTCACATACACAAATATCGGCTATATCAAGCGTATGGCACTTGATGCATACAAGACTCAGAAGCGCGGCGGCAAGGGCGTTATCGGTATGAAGCAGCGTGAGGAAGATGTTGTAAACGAAATGTTTATTGCTTCAACACATGACAATATACTCTTCATAACAACCAAGGGTATTATGTACAAGCTTAAGTGCTATGAGATCCCTGAAGGTTCAAAGGCATCAAGAGGACTTAACGCGGTAAATCTCCTTCCGCTTCAGGAAGATGAGAAGATCGCTGCGATGATAAAGACTTCCGACTTTGATGAAGGCAAGTATCTCATACTTGTAACCAAAAACGGTAAGATAAAGCGTACTAACCTTTCGGCATACAAAAATGTCCGCAAGAACGGTCTTATTGCTATCGGTCTTGATGAAGGTGATGAAATTGCCGGAGTAAGAATGACAGAGGGCAACGCACATCTCCTTATCGCCACAAGAAACGGTATGGCAATCCGTATAGATGAGCAGACAGTACGTCCGCTTTCAAGATCCGCACATGGTGTAAAGGCTATAAAACTCCGTGAGGGAGACTATGTTGTTTCCATCGCAAGAGTCCGTGAAGGCGCTACAGTTCTTACTGTATCCGACAAGGGTCTCGGAAGAAGATCAGAGCTTGATTCATACCGCGTTCAGAACAGAGGCGGATACGGACTTCTCAACTATAAGGTTTCAGAAGAAAAGGGTTATGTCTGCGGAATAAAGGTTGTTGACGAAACTGATGATATCATTCTTATCTCACTCGACGGTGTTGTAATCAGAATAAGAACAAGTGATATCAGAATAATGGGACGTTATGCAACAGGTGTTAAGGTAATGAGAGTTGACGGTGATGACCGAGTAGTTACATTTACACGTGCAGAACATGATGATACGGCTGAGATTGAAGCTGTTGAAACTCCTGCTGATGAAGAAATTCTTGCTGAAGAGCAGAGAGCCTCAGAGGAGGAAAAAAATGAGGTTATCGAGGAAGATACACCTCCTGATGACGAAGAATAAATAAGTTAAGGTTGCACGGCAGATGCTGTGCAACCTTATATTTTTAAAATCCGGATAAATAATAAAATATTCCGTATATCAGAGAAGCCGCAGTTCCGTAAAGTATGACCGGACCTGCAATTGTGAATATTTTAGAACCGACGCCCAGAATAAAACCTTCGCTTTTCGACTCTATCGCAGGAGATACAACAGAGTTTGCAAAGCCGGTGATGGGAACGAGAGTTCCGGCGCCTGCATGTTTTGCTGCTTTTTCATATATTCCGGTTCCTGTAAGAATCATACTTGTAAATATCAGAACAATGGAGGTCCAGGTTCCAGCTGTTTTTTCATCCATTCCTGCAGATTCGAAAATATTCAGTATAACCTGACCTGCTGTACAGATGAGACCGCCTGATAAAAACGCAACCGGTATATTGACAAGGCTTTTTGACTTTGGTGAAGCACTGTCCGTCATACGGCTGTACTGTTCGGGTGTAATGTTCATATATGATTTTCCCTTCTGAAAAAATGATTTTCAAAAGGATTATCTGCATTTTTTTTATGATTATTCATTTTTTAATAAATATCGATTACGCATATTTCAGGCGGGTTGAAAAGTCTGAATTTGCCGAGACCGCAGGATACAATCATTGATGATTTACCTTTTTTATAAAGTCCGGAATAATATTTCGGGAAAAATTTTCTTTCCGGTGAAAGAAGACCTCCAATCAAAGGCAGTTTTATACATCCGCCGTGAACATGACCTGACAGAATTACATCGCTGCCGTATTCTGCATAGGCGTCAAAAAAATTCGGATTGTGGGCTAAAAGAACGTTAACGTCATCCTGACAGTTAACCTGCCGGACGTTAACGTTCAGCAAGACGTTAACATCCCTGGCTGATATGGTTTTAAGGTTTTTATACCGAGCGTTAACCTTGTAGCATTCCTGCGGAACGGTAAGTCCGGATATGCGAAGAGTAAAGTTTTCATTTTTGATAAAGCAGGTATCGTTGTCAAGGACAGTACAGTATTTTCCGGCAAACTCCATAAGTTCCGTGTAAAGTTTTCTGTTGGTTACAGCGGCGTCCTTTTCATGGTTTCCCATGGAGTAATAAACCGGGAAATTTTCTGACAGTCCGGTGATCAGATGCTTAAGAGGAGTTATGTCTTTAGACGAACGGCTTATCATATCCCCTGTCATAAATACTGCATCAGGACAAATTTTCTCAATCTGTCTGATAAGAAAGGAGTTGTTTTCCCCGAAAGTTTTTTTATGCAGATCTGATATACTGTCTCTTATACACATCTCCGAGCCCACGAGACAGGCAGAAATC
>CAMCOJ010000067.1 GCA_945876405.1 uncultured Ruminococcus sp. | reverse complement strand
CACAAGGAGTATCGTCGGCAGCGTCAGATGTGTATAAGAGACAGCTATAATATAAGGTAACGTAAAAAATTTTTTGAAGAGGTAAATAGATGAATTATTCACTTGGAATAGATGTAGGCTCAACAACTGTAAAGACAGTTATTACCGATGAGAAAAAAAATATAATTTATTCAAAATACCAGAGACATTTTTCAAAGGTAAGAGAGACTGCAGCTGAACAGATAGAGATAATAAAAAACGAACATCCTGATGCAGCCTTCAGGGTTGCGATAACAGGTTCAGCAGGACTCGGTCTTGCAAATGCTGCTGAACTTCCCTTCGTTCAGGAAGTAAACGCGGCTTTTATTGCAGTAAAGGAAAAATATCCGGAAACAGATGTAGTGATAGAACTTGGCGGTGAGGATGCAAAGATAATCTTTCTGACCGGCGGCGTTGAACAGAGAATGAACGGTTCCTGTGCCGGCGGAACAGGGGCATTTATAGATCAGATGGCCACACTTCTTGGTGTCACCACTGACGAACTCGACAGACTTGCACTCAGCTCAGATAAGGTTTATCCTATTGCTTCAAGGTGCGGTGTATTTGCAAAGTCTGATATCCAGCCGCTTCTTAATCAGGGAGCAAGGCGCGAGGATATAGCTGCAAGTATATTTCAGGCGGTAGTTGACCAGACTGTTGCAGGACTTTCACAGGGACGAAAGATAGAGGGCAATGTTCTTTTCCTCGGAGGTCCTCTCTTCTTCCAGCAGGGACTCAGAAAGGCTTTTGTAAACACTCTTAAGCTTGATGAAAAGACGGCCTGCTTCCCTGAAGAAGCTCCGGTTTTCGTTGCACTGGGTTCAGCTCTCTATGCAGCGGAAAGTGAGGAAGATTTTCTTACTGCTGACCAGATACTGAAAAAAATCTCCGGGGCAAAGACAACTGAAAATGTTGTTACGGGAGAAAGGCTTTTTACAAACAGAGCGGAATATGAAAAGTTCATTGAACGTCACAGTCAGAATGACATTAAGTATGCTGATATCAGTAAATATTCCGGAGATGCATATCTTGGTATAGATGCAGGTTCAACAACAACCAAGATGGTACTTATCACACCTGAGGGCAGACTTCTTTATCAGTTTTACGCTTCAAACAAGGGACAGCCGCTCGACAGAGTCACAGCAAAACTCCGGGAGATCTATGAACTTACCGGTGACAGAATAAATATTGCCGGTTCTGCGGTAACCGGCTACGGCGAGGAACTGATAAAGGCTGGTCTTCATACTGACCACGGTATAGTTGAAACGGTTGCACACTACAAGGCAGCGGCATTTTTCTGTCCTGATGTTGACTTTATTATCGACATAGGCGGACAGGATATCAAGTGCTTCAAGATAAGAAACGGTGCTATCGACAGTATTATGCTCAATGAGGCATGCTCTTCGGGATGCGGTTCATTTATCCAGACATTTGCACAGGCACTCGGATATGATATTGCACGTTTCTCCAATATAGGACTGTTTGCTGAGAATCCTGTTGATCTCGGTTCAAGATGTACCGTATTTATGAACAGCAGCGTCAAACAGGCTCAGAAGGACGGAGCTACAGTTGAGGACATATCAGCAGGTCTCTCCTCCTCTATCATAAAAAATGCCATATACAAGGTTATCCGTGCGAAGTCACCTGATGACCTTGGAAAGAATATCGTTGTTCAGGGCGGAACCTTCCTTAATGATGCTGTTCTCCGTTCATTCGAAATGGAGCTTGGAAGAAATGTAACACGTCCGGCCATTGCAGGACTTATGGGTGCCTTTGGTGCGGCTCTCTATGCCAAAGAGAACACTCCGGGAAAATCAACTCTCATTGACAGCGAAAGCCTGAAAAACTTTTCATATACATCAAAGGCAATTCAGTGCGGCGGATGCACTGCAAAGTGTAATCTTAACATGATAACATTTTCAGACGGTGAAAAGCATATATCAGGAAACAAGTGTGAACGAGGTGCCGGAAAGAAACGCAGGTCTGAAGGATACTGCCTGTACGAATACAAGTACGACCTTCTTATGAAGACAAATCTCATTCCGGAAGGAAAGCCTAAGGCAAGGATAGGCATTCCGATGGTACTGAGTTATTTTGAACAGCTTCCGCTCTGGAGCACGTTCTTTACTTCACTGGGATTTGAGGTTGTCATTTCTGATGAAAGTTCCAGAGACATGTATTACAAGGGACAGCAGACTATTCCTTCAGATACGGTATGCTATCCTGCCAAGCTGGTTCACGGTCATATAGCTGACCTTCTTGAGAAGAATGTTGATTTTATCTTCTATCCGTGCATGAGCTACAATCTGGAGGAGGCTGATACAGACAATCACTATAACTGTCCTGTTGTCGCCTACTACCCTGAACTTCTCAAGGCAAATATTCCTGAGCTTAATGACAGCAACTTTAAAAATCCTTACATGGATCTCAACAGAAGGAAACATTCTGCGGAGGTTATGGCAGGGGTACTTAAAGACTGGAATATTTCCCGTAAGGATGCAGCTGCAGCTCTTGAAAGAGGATTTGAGGCTCTTGCTGATTTCAGAAGGAACATTTCTTCAAAGGCACAGGAGATAATAGCGAAGGCGCGTGAAGAAGGAAAGATGATTATTGTTCTTGCCGGCAGACCTTATCATATAGACAAAGAGATAAATCACGGCATTAACAAGCTTATCACAGGACTTGGAATGGCTGTCGTAACGGAAGACAGTGTATGTGAACTTGGAAATATGCCTGAGCTTGAAGTGCTTAACCAGTGGACATATCATTCAAGAATGTACAGAGCGGCAGAGTACGTAACGCAGAACAAAGATATGCAGCTTGTACAGCTTGTGTCATTTGGATGCGGTATAGATGCCATTACAACAGACGAAGTCAGATCTGTTCTTGAAAAGAGCGGCAAGCTCTATACTCAGCTTAAGATAGATGAGATAAGCAATCTCGGAGCGGCAAAGATAAGACTGAGGAGTCTTATGGCTGCAGCCGAATAATTTAAGGAGTGAACAAATTGGCTAATTATCCGATTTTTACTGATGATATGAAGGCAACCCATACTATACTCGTTCCTGATATGCTGCCTATTCATTTTAACCTTATAGTAAGCATACTCAGAAACTACGGGTATAAAATGGAACTCCTCCGTACATCGACACAGAGCGTTATAGATGAGGGTCTGAAAAATGTACACAACGATACCTGCTACCCTGCCCTTCTCGTCATAGGACAGTTTATGGAGTCTCTTAACAGCGGAAAATATGATCCGGACAAAACTGCTCTTATGCTTACCCAGACAGGCGGCGGATGCAGAGCTTCAAACTACATTCATCTTCTCAGAAAGGCACTTAAGGAAAAATATCCTCAGGTGCCGGTTATCTCCCTTAACTTCAGCGGTCTTGAGAAGGAAGGCGGTTTCAAACTTTCCGTACCTCTGGTTCTCAAACTTCTCTATGCTGTTCTCTACGGCGATATACTCATGCTTCTGTACAACCAGTGCAGACCTTACGAACTGATACCGGGCGAATCCGGGAAGGTTCTTAACAGGTGGGAAAATATACTTCAGGAAAATTTCTCGAAAAATAAATTTATGGGCACAGCAAAGACTTACAAAAAGATACTTGATGACTTTGCGAAGATAAAGAGAAGCAAGCAGAAGAAGATTAAGGTTGGCATAGTAGGTGAAATATATGTTAAGTATTCACCTCTTGCAAACAATCATCTTGAAGATTTTCTTATCAGTGAAGGCTGTGAACCTGTTGTTCCTTCCCTGCTTGACTTTGTCCTTTACTGTGCGGTAAATACAGTAAATGACGGAAAGATATACGGATTCAGAAACAAGACAACCAGTCTTTTTAAGATTGGTTATGATGTCATCTATGCAAAGCAGAAGCAGATGATAAATATAATAAAAAATCACGGCGTATTTGAGCCGCCGCATGATTTTGAGCACCTGAGACACGAGTGTGACAAATACATTCATCAGGGTGTCAAGATGGGTGAAGGCTGGCTTATACCTGCAGAGATGGCAGCACTGGCACAGTCAGGGACGGAGAATATTATCTGTACCCAGCCTTTCGGCTGCCTGCCAAATCACATTGTGGCAAAGGGTATGGCACGTGTGATAAAGCAGGGATTCCCGAATGCGAATATAGTTGCTATAGACTATGACCCTGGTGCTACCAAGGTAAATCAGGAAAACAGAATAAAGCTTATGCTGGCGAATGCGAGAAGATAAGCAGTAAAAAATAAAAACTCTGGATTTCCGGAGTTTTTATTTTTTGTAGCACATTGGAGTGATGAGAAGTATTATTGGTACAGACATAAAAACATATATAGCAAACGCAATAAATTGCGTTCACTATAATTCAAATCATATAAGAAAAATTTCAGAGAAGGGAAAGTGGTAATATGAAAATAAAAAAAATCACAGCATTTGCGGCTGCAATGGCTCTTGTTTTTTCGTGCGGATACGGAGCTTTGCCGGAAAGCACGGGTAATCTGATTTCAGCTGTGGATACGGAATCCGGGGCTGCAGGCAGCGGAATCGATATTTCCTATTCACCTTATTCATACCGCATGATAAATATAGGTTCAGAATGGTATGACTATATCAGTATTGACAAAATTACCTGTTCATCATTTGCTGATGAGATTACAGTTCCTTCAGAAGATGAGGGCAACCGTTTGTTCGTACTCGGGAAAGGATGTATTGAAAATAAAAAACTGAAAAATATTTATGTTTCAGAAGGCATTATGGAGCTTGAGGATATGGCTATATCCGGCTGCAGTTCACTTGAGTGTCTTACACTTCCGGACAGCGTTGTGAAAGCCGGTAGCCTGGAACTGGGAGAGGGTGTTTCTATAAGAGGAAGTATCGGTTCATATGCAGAAAAATATGCTTTTGATAACGGATACAGTTTCGACGGAATCACTGATATAAACGGTGACCATGCTGTAAATGCGTCAGATATCCTCAGTCTGACAGCATATATGTATGGTGCTGATAATTTTGATGAGTGTATGAAGAGAAGAGCGGATGCCAATACTGACTCCTGTATCAATATTGTTGATTTTATCAGACTGAAACAGAATGTTATTGAACCGCCGATGTCAGTTCTTGGTGCCTCAAATGATGATGTTCTTGCAGTGCCGGACTTGAATAATATTTCAGAAGGTTTTGTTGATTCTGAAGGACTAAAGGAATTTACTGCAGATCTGGCAGTTAATCTTCTCGGTAATCCGTCAGAAGAAAACTATGTATTTTCTCCTTTGAGCATTTATATGGCTCTGTCCATGGCTGCTGACTGTGCTGCAGGTGAAACTCAGGATGAGATGGTTTCAGCACTTCATTCCGGCAATATAAGTTCGCTCAGAGAAGATAACAATAAGCTGTTCGGAGCACTTTACCATGATGATTACACATCATATCTGAAGCTTACCAATTCATTATGGCTTAATAAAAAATATGAGTTTTATCAGGATAAACTTGAATCCATAGCAGATAATTTTTATGCATATTCATTTGCAAGAGAATTCAGTGTCAAGACACAAAAGGAAATTTCAGACTGGATATTTAAAAATACATCCGGTAAAATAAATCCGTCAATAGAAATAAGCAAAGATGCTGTTATGGAGATTTTAAACACTGTAACCTTTAAGGAGAAGTGGGCTGAAAAATTCGGTGATGCGACTCCGGATAATTTTTATCTCAGTGACGGAACAGAAATTTCATGCGATTTTCTTCACATGAGTACAGAACAGCCTACAGAAAAAATAGGATTTGCTGACAATTATATGAAGTACGATGTCCTTATGGATAACGGATACAAAATGAACTTTATTCTCCCTGATGAGGGTACTGATATAAGTGATATAGTATCAGACAGGGATACCATGCTTGAAATTATAAATGATGACATCAGTTATGAAACGAGGAAGATAGTATTTTCAGTTCCGAAGTTTGATATCTCGTCAAAGTACAAACTTAATGATGCTGTGAAGCAAATGGGAGTAAAGCTTGCTTTTGATTCCGACCTTGCAGATTTCTCGGGAGTTGTTGACTTTGAAAAATCCGGTATCCAAAGTGCGTATATAGAAAAAATCATACATGAAGCAACGATAGCCATAGACGAGGAAGGCTGCGAGGCTGCTGCATATACAATTATTGAACTTTGTGCCGGCGCAGCACCTCCGTCAGATGAAGAACCGGTGTACTTCGAACTTAACAGACCATTCTTCTGCTATGTATCAGACCAGGCCGGCAATCCGGTATTTTCAGCTGTAATAAGCAATCCGGTTCTCAAATAAAATATATTTCTAAATTTTTCACATCAGCCTCTGAAAGGAATTTTTTTCAGAGGCTGAAAATTTTTTTATTTTCCCTGTAACATTTCCTGCATGTAATTCGTATTATATATGCAGGGATAAAAAAAGATAAATAACCTGTGTGGAACAAAAGAAAACAGATAGACAGAAGACACGAAACAGAACAGAGGGAAAAAGACAAAAAGCGGATGAAAAAGAGAGAAAAATGAAAAAAGAAATCCGAGATGAAACCGCAGCGGGAGTGATGACTCCGCTGCGGTTTTATCTTGCCTGAATCTCACTTAAATTTTTATTAAATTTAATAAAAATATTGAAAAAATACATTAAATAGTTTATAATATATTTATGATTTTAAGAGGCGCCGGTTAAGATACGGCATAAAAAAGGTTTTTGCATTATTAAAAAAATACTTAACAGAAAGGGTTCTTATTATGAAAGGTTCAAAACATTTATCAGCATTAATTTCAGCAGTTGCTGCATGCAGTTTACTTGGAACATCTGTTTTTGCGCTGTACAGTTCTGAAGATCTTAAACATCTTGTATCTGTTTTTCATGGTGTGGATAAGGCTTCGTCTGAAGACGATATAAACGGAGACGGTATTCTGAATATTCTCGATGTAATAGAACTGAAAAATCAGCTTACTGCGGACGAAGACCCAGGAGAAGTACATGAAAGTACATTCAGAGCGGTTTCGGAAAATGTCAAACTTACCGGAAGAACATATGATGACGGAAAAGTGACATGGCTTGTACACAGTGGTTCAGCTGTTGAGTTTGATCTTACGGCATCAGAGGCTACAGTAACTCTTGCAGGCGATTCAGCAATTGAAGCAGAAGAAAGATACCGTCCGAGATATGCTGTATTTGTTGATGATGAGCTTATAGAAGATGCACTGATGAGTACTCCGGAAAAGGAAATAGAAATTTTAAAAGAAAGTTCACAGAAAAAAGTCCGTGTGAAAATAATTCATCTTTCGGAGGCAAATAACGGTGCAGTAGGTGTAAAGAGCATAAGCACAGTTTCATCTGTCAGACAGCCGCTGGTTCCTGTTCCTGCAAAAAAATACAGCATAGAATTTATCGGTGACTCAATAACCTGTGCCTACGGCGTTGAAGGAAAGTCGAGCGGAGAGTCATTTATGACATCTACTGAAAACTTTATGAAGTCATACGCATATCTGACAGCAAAGAAACTTGATGCCGACTACAGTGCAGTTTCATACAGCGGACACGGAATTATTTCCGGATATACCACAGGTGACAGAAATACAGAAAGTCTTGTTCCCGACTGCTACACAAATATCGCAAAGCTTAAGGATTATGCAAGGCCGTGGGATTTCAGCAGCCACAGAAATGATGTTGTTGTAATCAATCTCGGAACCAATGATGATACGTATATAAGAAATGACCTTGAAACCCGTTCTGAGGAATTTACAGAGGGATATATTGATTTCCTTAAGCTTGTAAGGGAAAATAATCCTGATGCGTACATAATATGCACCGTTGGAACCATGGGCTGCGAGGAGGTATATCCTGCCATTGAAAAGGCCGTTGAGAAATTCAGATCTTCAGCTGACGACAGAATAATGTGCTATCTGTCAGCAGTTCAGAATCCGGCCAACGGCTACGGTTCAGACTGGCACCCTTCTGAAATCACACAGCAGATGAGTGCCTATGTTCTGGCTGATAAAATATGCGGTGTTCTCGGCATAGAATCAGATAAAGTTGGTCTTGATGCAGCAGCTGATGGTGAATACGGTGTAAACATAAATAAGGAATCAGGCGCAAACGCTTCAGATTACCTTGGCTATGACAAGAGCTACTGGGTAAATATGGTCGGCGGCGGAAAGGAAAAATCTGATGTTCAGGCATATATTTCAGGAATTCAGCTTACAGAAGGAACATACAGACTTCAGTTTGATATACTGGCCGGCAAGGAAGTGGAGATTCCTGTTTCAGTATGTCAGAATTACGGCTCGGGTGAAAAATATCATGAGGACACTGTCTCTGCCGGAGCCGAAAAGCTTCACTATGATCAGACATTCTTTATGGAACAAGCCGATGATAAATGCATGCTTACATTTGACGTGGGCGGAACTGATTATTATAATGTTACAATCTCCAATGTTTCCCTTGTTAAAATAAAGTAGTTTTATTATCAGCAAAATTTTATTAGATAATAAATCGCCCGCCTTCATTGACGGGTGATTGGTTATATCTGATAAAAATTTTTTTCAAAAACCTCTTGACATTCACGTTGCGTCATAGTATATACTGATATTCAAGGGAGGCGATCTAATGAAAATGCATATAAAGGAATTCGCAAAGCTTACAGGTGTGAGTGTGCGCACACTGCACTATTACGACGAAATAGAACTGCTGAAACCCTCTTTTGTTGACGAACAGAACGGCTACCGTTTTTACGATGAAACCTCACTTATGCGTATGCAGCAGATTCTGTTCTACCGTGAACTTGATTTTCCGCTAAAGTATATTCAGATGATTTTATCCTCCCCCGATTACGATAAACAGAATGCACTAAAAGAGCAGAGGCACCTGCTGATGCTGAAAAAAGAGCGTCTTGAACGACTCATCAGTGCTCTCGACAGTGCAATGAAAGGAGAAAAAATAACTATGAAAGCATTTGACAACAGTGAATTTGAGGCGCAGCGTGAACAGTACGCAAAAGAAGCAAAGGAAAAATGGGGTGGTACTGACGCATACAGGGAAAGTGCCGAAAAAACAAAAGATTACTCAAAAGAAAAGTGGAATGAAGTAAACTCTGCTATGGACAGTATTATGGCCGAATTTGCAGCATGTAAAAAGAGCGGCTCTGCTCCTGACAGTGATGAAGCCATGAGACTTGTTAAGAAGTGGCAGGATTTTATCACCGCTAATTACTACACCTGCACAAATGAAATCCTTGCAGGACTTGGCGAAATGTATACCGCTGATGAACGTTTCAGAACTAACATTGACCGTCACGGCGAGAATACAGCACAGTTTATTTGTGAGGCTATCAGGGTTTACTGTAAATAAATTCTCGCATTGATAATATTCCTGGGTTCTGCCATACTGATTCCCTTTAACGTG
>CAMCOJ010000066.1 GCA_945876405.1 uncultured Ruminococcus sp. | reverse complement strand
CCAGTATATTTCTGGTGGTTTCATCTATACATACACGTTCAGCAATGCCGATACCTTCGATAAATACGGGACCTTCCTCATCGGCAATAAAGCAGATTCTGTTTCGTTCAGATATATCCACCAGCCTGTTGAACAGTTTTTTTACTGATGAAGTAAAGCTTTTACCTGCAAGTTTTATTCTGTCGTGCGGAAGTCTGTTTCTGATAACTGCATTTCCTGTTAGTTTATCAGCATCAAATGAATTTTCTGAACAATGCCCGTCATTTTCCCTCAGCCTTATGGTAACGGTTTTGCCGCAGAAGCTGTTTCTGCCGTATCTTACCGGTATGAATATGTGTTCATTTTTTTCCGGAAGTATTTCCTCTACTGACAGTATATTGTTTTTTGAAACTGCATAGATGTTTCCGGACAGGTTTATTTTTCCGCCGTTTAAACATATGGAATCCATATCAGCTATTCTTCTGCTGCTTGTTTCAATATTATTTTCATCAAGCAGGCGTGCTATGCATCTTCTTCTGACTGCTTCATGAAAATCAGAAAGTCCTTTAAGTGATGACTTTTCTGCCCGGCATGCATTGTATGCTTTTTCAGCCTCGGCTTCAATGAATGCATTGTCTGTGCGGAAGTTATCCGAATCAGATGAAACAGTCCTGAAGAGTGAGGAGTTAATCTGCTCAAGCACAGGAATGACATTGTGACGAATAATATTTCGTGTATAGTCATCAGTGAGGTTTGTTGAGTCAGTAACATATTCCTGATTTTTTTCTTTCAGATAGTTTTCAATCTGGCTGCGGGTTACATTTATAAGAGGCCGGATGATATTGCCTCTTACCGGCGGGATACCCGCTATACCTTTTGTGCCTGTCCCTCTTGCAAGGTTGAAAATAACCGTTTCTGCGTTGTCGTTTGCGGTATGGGCTGTTGCAATTTTTTTACCGGAAGAGTTTTCCTGAAAAAATCTGTATCTTATATCCCTTGCAGCAAGTTCAGTGGAGATTTTTCGGTTTTCAGCTTCTTCCTTTACATTGAATCTGCCGCATATAAGCGGAATCCGGAGTCTCCCGCAGAGATCTCTGCAGAACTGTTCGTCGCGGTCACTTTCATTTCCCCTGAGACAGTGGTTTACATGAATCGCACTGAGTTTTATCCCAAGAGTATCTTTAAGTTCATTCAGTGCAAGAAGCAGACAGACGCTGTCTGCACCGCCGGAAAGAGCGGCAATAACTTCGTCACCTGTTTCAGTCATGCTGTATTTTTTTGCTGTATCAAGTATCTGACATAGCATAGGGTTATCCTTCCTTGTTTGCGAATCTTGTGAACTGTCCGTCCCATATCATTTCAACTGTGCCTGTTTCACCGTGTCGGTTTTTTGCAACTATGCATTCACTGATGTTTGGTGTAGGACAGTCTTTGTTATAGTAGGCATCACGGTAGAGGAACATAACTATGTCGGCGTCCTGTTCGATTGATCCTGATTCTCTGAGGTCGGAAAGCATAGGGCGCTTGTCCGTTCTGGCTTCAGGTCCACGTGAAAGCTGTGAAAGGAGGATAATCGGAACGTCAAGTTCCTTTGCCATGATTTTAAGCTGTCTTGTTATTTCAGAAATAATAGCAACTCGGTTGTCGGTTTTAAGAGTTGTTGTCATGAGCTGGAGATAGTCGATAACAACAAGACCGAGGTTTTTAACTCTTCTCAGCTTTGCCTTCATCTGCTGTACTGTTATGGCAGCCGTATCATCTATATACATATTCAGGTGACAGAGCCTGTCGGCACTTGAGGCAAGTCTGAGCCAGTCATCTTTTTCAAGTCGTCCGCTTCTCAGCTTGTTACTGTCAACGAGGGCTTCGGTTGAAAGAAGACGTGTTGCGAGCTGTTCCTTTGACATTTCGAGAGAGAAGACTGCCACATCCTTTTCGGTTCGTCTGGCAACGCTTGAAGCAATATTCATTGCAAATGATGTCTTACCCATACCAGGTCTTGCAGCCAGAAGGATAAGGTCTGAACGGTTGAGACCGGTTGTTATTGTATCAAGATGGGTAAATCCTGTTTTTGCTCCGAGGTATTTTTCCTTGTCAGGACCTGTTATCTTTGAAAGTCTGTCATATGCCTGATATACAACATCGTTGAGCGGAGTGAGTCCTTTTACATCACGTCCCTGCCTTATATCATAAATCTTCTGTTCTGCAGCATCAAGAAGAGTTTTGGCTTCGTATCCTCCTGAGGCTATGTCACTTATTATCTGCTGGGCAACGGTTGCAAGGCTTCTTGCATAGTATTTTTCAGCAATAATACTGCAGTAGTCTTCGACGTTTGAAACGGAAGGAACTGACTGCATAAGTGATGCGAGATACTGTCTTCCCTCTGAAGCTGTTTCAAATACTTTCATGGCCAGTGCTTCGTTCAGAACAGTGACTACGTCTGATTTTGAACCATCTGAGAACATTCTTATCATTATTGAGAAGAGTTCGCGGTGCTGTTCTGTATAAAAAGCCTCAGGCTTGATTTTGTCGAGTACTACTGCTAAAACATTTGAGTCTATAAGAATTGAGCCGAGTACAGACTGCTCGGCTTCAATACTGTGAGGCATTTCGAATCCGGCTGACTGGACAGCCGGTCTGAAGTTTTCTCCTGCCATTTATTATCCCTCTGTTACTTCAACTGTTACTTTTGCTGAAATGCCGGTATAGAGCTTGATTTCAGCTTCGTATTCACCGAAGTTCTTTATTTCTGTTTTAAGATTGATTTTCTTCTTGTCGACTTTCTGACCGTACTGTTCTGCAACAGCGTCAGCAATCTGTGATGAAGTAACTGCACCGAAAAGCTTTCCGGCAGAACCTGCTTTGGCTTTGATAACAACCTTTTTGCCGTTGATTACTTCAGCTGTTTTTCCTGCCTCAGCCTTTTCGACATCAATCTTATGCTGTGCTGAATCCTGTTTTCCCTTAAGGTCACTGAGGTTCTTCGGTGTAGCTTCCACGGCCAGTCCCTTGGAGAGGAGGCAGTTTCTTGCATAACCGTCAGCTACATTTTTTATTTCGCCTTTTTTTCCTGAGCCTTTAACATCCTGTGTAAAAATTACTTTCATTTTCAATTCTCCTTCTGAGGTAATAATTTAGTGTCTGTCATATTTTCCAGTAAATATTTTTCTATCGCTTCAATAAGCCTTAGTCTGGCTTCTTCAGCGGTTATGTCCGGAATCTGGGCAGCGGCCATAGTCTGGTGACCACCGCCGTATTTGAGCTTCTCAACAATCAGCTGAACATTTACTTTTCCGTATGAACGTCCGGATATATTCATCTTTCCGCCTGCATCAAAGATAACAAACGATGCGTTTATATCGCTTATGTTCATAAGCTCGTCAGCGGCCTGTGAGGCGATAACTCTCATTGATTTTTCAAGAGCCGGAATGGTTTCAACAACTGATATGGCAAAACCTTTGTATACTTCAGCTGATGAAACAATGGCTGCCTTCATTCGGTAGAAATCTATGCTGTTTGTAAAGAATTTTTTTACTGATACAGTATCTGCTCCCATTTTTTTCAGATATGCAGCTGCTTCAAATGTTCTTACGGTTGCCCGTATAACAAAATTCTTTGTGTCAAGCATGATACCTGCAAGCAGGGCATTGGCTGCTTCTTCAGGAAGTCTTGTGAAATTTTTGAAGTAAGGAATAATTTCAGTTACCATCTCGGATGCTGATGAAGCGTTCGGATCATGGAAGAACAGAAGAGCGTTGTCTATGTAGTTTACATCTTTTCTGTGATGATCGATAATAGCAGTATTCCTGATTTTTTCAAAAAGTTTCTGACTTTCAAGAAGTGATTTTTTATGTGTGTCAACGATAATGAGAAGACTGTCCGAATCAGTCATTTCAAGTGCCTGTGTTTCATCCGTAAAGCATATATCAGGAATCTGTTCTTTTGCACTCTGGATGAGTTCCGGAGCAAGATGTGTTTTTTCATTTATGACAATGACAGATCTGTGCCCTGAAATCTGAATGGCACATGCAAGACCTATTGACGCACCAAGGGCATCAAGGTCACCGTTTATATGCCCCATTATAAATACAGTTGAAGCGTCATCAATAAGTTTCTGTATTGCATTTGACTTCATTCTTGTCTTAAGCTTCGACTGTTTTTCAACAGGTTTTGAAATGCCGCCGAAAAATTCGTAACCGTTCACCGTTTTTACTGCCGCCTGGTCTCCGCCTCTTCCTAGAGCCATATCAAGAGCTTCTCTGGCAAAGTGTTCACTTTCCGCAAGGGAATGACTTGCACTTCCGACGCCGATGGATATGGTAATCATGAGACCTGTGCCGGCTCCGGCTTTACGCACTTCATCAAGAACACTGAAACGGTCGTTTACGATCTTCCTGAGATGTTTTTCTTCAAAAACAGCCATGAATCTGTCTTTGGAAAGTCTCTGAATAAAACTTTCAGAATCAGCTACGAGGTTTTCAAGTGCTTTTTCAAGCTTGGCCAGAACAGAGGAACGTTCACTTTCCTTAGTGTTCTGAAAAATATCCTCATAGTTGTCA
This sequence comes from uncultured Ruminococcus sp., assembly GCA_945876405.1. GTDB lineage: Bacteria > Bacillota > Clostridia > Oscillospirales > Ruminococcaceae > HUN007. The sequence continues at coordinate 4,917 of CAMCOJ010000066.1, read as the reverse complement.
ATCACTATGAGAGCTACGGTTGGTTTTTTGCTGCTGTATTCTTCAAGGAGCTCGAGATATGAGGTCTGGTCAGAGAAGAAAAGAATCTTCATATCTACCTTGTAGTCACTGTTTACAAAGCATTTTACGCTGTATTTTTTACTGCCGTAGCTTATCCTGAACTCTTCCTTATCCTGAAGGACGCTGTTTTCGATATTCAGTTCTGAACATATATTCATACCGAATGCATCGGTACCGTCTGAAATAGCTTCAAAAAAAGAGTTGTTGTACCATAAAATTTTTCCGCTTTTATCAGTTATTACTATAGGCTCCGGGGTGTTGTACAGCGTAAAGCATTTTGTCTGTTCGAGCTTGTGTTCTATTCTGTTGAAGTATCTGTATATATTCTGCAGCATGCGTATTATCTGTGATAATACTACGAAGATAAGCACAATAATAATAAGCATGTACAGGAATGATTCTTCTTCATTATAACTGTAAATTCTCATCGCTGAGATGAATGACATTATAACCAGAAGAGATGATGATATAAGAAGCAGCAGGAGTTTTCTTTTTTTCGTGAAAAATTCCTCCTTTAAGCTGTTCAGCCTGAATTTTGTATTTTCGTGCTTTTAGTGAAGTACGAAATTAAATTTCCATGATTATAGGAAGAATCATAGGACTTCTCTTTGTCTTGCTGTAGATGTATTCGGAGAGAGCGTCCTTAAGTTTCGTTTTCAGTGAGTTCCATTCTCTGAGATCATGAATTGAACACTGGGCGAGTGTTGAGTTGAGAACCTGTTTTGCTTCGTCCATCAGTTCTTCTGATTCTCTTACATAAACAAATCCTCTTGAGATGATGTCAGGACCTGACACCACAATGTTTGAAGCTTTGTCTATGGCAATAACAACGATGATGAGACCGTCCTGTGCGAGATGTTTTCTGTCTCTGAGAACTATGGAACCTACATCTCCGACACCGAGACCGTCAACGAGAATTCTTCCGGCAGGCACACGTGAGGTTATACGCATATCGACACCGTCAGTTTCAATAACGTTGCCTATCTCACCTATGACTATGTTGCTTTCCGGTATACCCATCTCGATGGCAAGCTGTCCGTGTTTTTTGAGATGCTTGTATTCACCGTGAACAGGTATGAAGAACTTAGGTTTTGTAAGAGCCAGCATAAGCTTCAGTTCTTCCTGGCATGCATGGCCTGAAACGTGAACCTCATACATCTTTTCGTAAACAACTTCCGCACCTGACTTCATCAGTTCGTTTACTACCTTGGTGACATACTTTTCGTTGCCCGGAATTGGCGTTGCAGAGATGATGATGAAGTCGTTGCAGTTAATATTAACTTTTTTGTGATCGTTCATCGCCATACGGGTAAGTGCAGACATTGGCTCGCCCTGGCTTCCCGTTGTTATCAGAACAATCTGACTGCTGTCATAGCGGTTGATAAGATCAATATCGATAATTGTATTTGCAGGAGCTTCGAGATAGCCAAGCTCTATTGCTGTGGCAATAACGTTGACCATGCTTCTTCCGAAAACGGCTATTTTTCTGCCTGTTCTTACAGCACAGTCAATAATCTGCTGAATACGGTGAATGTTTGAGGAGAAGGTAGCGATGATAATTCTCTTGCCTTCAGCGCCGGCGAAGAGATTTTCAAATGAATTTCCGACAGTTTTCTCTGACTGTGTGAATCCCGGACGTTCTGCATTCGTTGAATCGGCCATGAGAGCAAGTACGCCTCTGGAACCGAGTTCACCGAAACGTGCAAGGTCAATTGGTTTTCCGTTTATAGGTGTGTAGTCAACCTTGAAGTCACCTGTATGAACGATTATACCTGCAGGCGTATGGATAGCAAGACCTACAGAGTCAGGGATAGAGTGATTAACTGAGATGAATTCGACTGCCATGCATCCCATCTTTACAGTTTTCTTAGGTGTTACTTCGATAAGTGAAACTTTTCCCAAAAGACCGTGTTCCTTGAGTTTGCCGTCAACAAGTCCGAGTGTGAGTTTGGTACCGTAAACAGGTACGTTAATCTTCTTTAGAAGGTAAACAAGACCACCGATATGGTCTTCATGGCCGTGTGTAAGTACAACACCTCTTACCTTTGCCTGATTTCTTTCGATATATGTGAAATCAGGGATAACGATATCTACACCGAGCATCTCGGCGTCAGGGAATGCAAGACCGCAGTCAACTATAAAGATATCGTTTGAGCATTCGAATGCAGTCATGTTTTTTCCGATTTCGTTAAGGCCGCCAAGAGGGATGATTTTTACAGGTGTTTTACGGTTGTCTTTTTTTACTGTTTTTGATGAGTTGCGTGAATCGGATGAATTGTTTCCGGAATCTGTTCTCTGACGGTATGATTGTCTGTTCGTTGTTTTTTCATCGCCGGAACGTCTGCGATTGTTATTGTTGGAATGGTTCAATTAGCACAAGCCTCCTTGTAAAATTTTGATTTGTTTTGTTAGATATAATCACACATTTCCTGAATTTTTTCTATGTATGATATCCGAACATAAATATACACATTAATTATATTACACGGTTTTATTTCTGTCAAGGAAGGAAATGGATAATCGGTATGTCAAATTAAACGAAATTCGACGTTAAAAGAATGTGGATAAAAGCATGCTTCATAATAGTTACAAAACTCTTCTTTTATCCACATTTTAAAAGCACAACTGAGGAAAAAATTGTGCTATATGTCGAGGTCTCTGATCCAGCTGCTGCACAGCTCGTCCGCACTTTCAGTACTGTAGCTCTCTGCGTAGAGAACGAGGCTTTTTCCGCTTTTGGATTTTCTCGCGACTATCCTTCCGCTGTCACTTCTGCAGCAAACTTCATTTTCCTGGATTCTGCGTATTTTTTCGGCTGGGTCTCCGTGTATTTTTACATATTTTACTGTTGTCGTAAATTCAGGAATATCCCTTAGAAGAGAGGCAAAGGTGCAGCATCTGGTGTGCATTATCCATGCTATGCGGGCAGCAAGGTAAAGTCCGTCTGTAAGAAAAGGAAATTCGAGGGACATTTCTTTTTTTGATACATCAGAGAGATTTGACGATGAAGGGTCATACCGGTATATTATTCTGTTCCAGGAAGCGGCTGTTTTTTCAGCGATAACCGGAAAGTCACAGGGCAGAGCCATATCTTTTCCTTTTTCAAATTCATCATTGCAGCAGATAAGTACAAGCTTTTCCCAGAATACACATCCGGTTTCGTCGCTGTATGCCGAAGCACGCAGACCATTTCCGGGAATGCTGAATGTCACAGTTTCCGGAGAGCAGTTTCTTTGCGGTAAATTTTCCAGAGCGAAATCTCTTATGATTCTGGAAGAGGAGTTGATTTTTATATTACAGTTTTTCAGTGAAATAAACTTTTGCTTCATCCCGGTAAAATACATATCCGAAAGCACATCAGCACTGATTATTTGTCCTTCTCTGCTTACATTTTCCAGTGTCCGGCTTTCATTAATCGCTTCTGTAAATTCCATTTCCTCCTCCGAAGTGAGCGTATGCCCTCCTGATGAGAAGAGTAAAAGTTTTTTGTTCCCGCAGCAGTTTTCTATAAAAATTCCGCAGTCAGCCGAAGATTCGCGAATACAAAACCTCAGCTGAGCCTGCGTACATATTCCGGCATTCCACAGTTTCTTTCCCTGTGACATTATTCCTGACGCAAGTGCATGAAAGCAGGTCTGGCATTCCCTGTCATATCCTATGACGATATTTTCCCTGACTAATGCAGCAGCCCGGCCTGCCAGAACTGCTTCTTCGCACGAAACGGTGTATGTTTCGGTATTGTATATTCCGTCATCATTTACTGTCAGATTCATTTTTATCACATCCTGAAAAAATTTTTCAGACTTTAGTCTGAAGGAAAGTTTTAAACATTTCTCTCAGTTATTGTTGACAGTTTTTCTTCGGCGTATTCATTTCATATTTAAAAGTAAGAACAGACAGGGCAGCGATACAGGGGATAATCATAAGTATATCCGACAGAGTCCGGATTGTGGCATACCTTTTTTGGTAAAGTATATTCAGATTATTATTAGTGTATTCCTGAATGACTTGTAAACCTTAAAATATTGAGTCATCTGCATTTCTGGTCGATGAGTTTAAAATAAACTATATAAGTTATCTGCGTGTGTACTGCGAAAGCCACTTTACAGCGGAGCCAGAAATACAGGATTTACAATAACTGAATATACTGAAAAAAGGTCCACATTTCATTAAGAGATGTTGACCTTTTTGTGTCTGTTTTGTACTCACTCAATATGATAGAAAAATCAATTGATAAAATCATTATTTTTTAAAGCTACTGTACTTCCAGAACCCCTGAATAGCCTTCCACTGTTTGAGTTATTCCATTAACAGTGCCGGTTGCTGTATATTTGCATCTGTAACTTCCGCTTTTGGTAATACTATATGGATAATTATGGTGTGCTACCATTACATTATAAAATGTTTCACCAGGGTCTCCAACCATATAGTCATACCATTTTCCAAATATATTTTTCCTTTGAAGAATTACTGTAATAGTTACATCACCATAGTCATACAGGTCAACACCCGCATAACACTTGGTTGTCGATACACTGCTGCTATAGCCGTCAAAAACATATGATGAGTATGTTGACGCTTCATCGGCATACACCGGCAGAACATTATCGGCAGTATTCATTGTGCTGGGATTACTAATAACTGAAAGTGAAACTAATAATCCTAAAGAAATTTTTAAAATCCTGTTCATTCTTTTTTCTCCTTTTCATAGATAAAATCAGTAATTTTTTTTAATTCATCAATATTCTCATATGTATTAATTGAATATTGAACGTTATCGATAATAGAAATGGCTATATTTTTATTGTTATTGGAATATATACTCCAGGTGATACCATTAATTGAATATTGCTCAAT
>CAMCOJ010000065.1 GCA_945876405.1 uncultured Ruminococcus sp. | reverse complement strand
CACAAGGAGTATCGTCGGCAGCGTCAGATGTGTATAAGAGACAGGTGCTTCACTTAATCAGACCGTTCACAAAACATCTGCCGGAGCAGCAAGCTGGATTCCGGTTGCAAGGGTACCTAATCTTGCATCAGTTATAGATGAACTCAAGGAAAAAAATATATGGATTTACGGAACAGACGCAGAAGGCACAGATTACACGTCAGCTGACCTCAGAGGCGGTATAGCTCTGGTAATCGGTTCGGAAGGCTTCGGCATGGGAAAACTTATAAAGGACAAGTGTGATTTCCTGCTTAGTCTCCCTATGTTCGGACATGTCAACTCCCTTAATGCATCTGTGGCTGCAGGTATTTTCATGTATGAAGCTGTAAGACAAAGAAACAGATAAGGAGTAAAAATGGCATCGAAAAATTCATATTCAATCGATGATATTTTAAATGAATATTCTTCAGAAGGAGTAAGCATAATCCGGAACAGCAGCGAAAATGAAAAAACATCTGAAAATGTCCCCGCAGAAACGGAAGACAACGGAGAGACTGCCGGAGAAACAGCTTTATCCGATGATATTCAGGAAGAAAATATCAGTGAATATACAGAACCGATAATACCGGATGAATCAGATTTTTCTTCAGTATCTGATGAGTCTGTGTCAGAAACAGAGACTGAGGAAGATATAATGCAGGAAAGTGATGAATCAGCTGATACCGATGAAGAAGAATACAGCAGCAGAAGGCGGAGCTTCTCATACAGAAGCACAGCAAAGTCAGAAAGCAGGCAAAGCAGAACCGTTCGCAACCCTGAAGACAATATAAGATATTTAAGGCGTGACCGTGACATATATTCCGGTTCTTCAGACAGCAAAACGTCAGGGAAGAAAAAAAGTTCCGGCTTTGCTGAAACAAAGTCTGACATTTCCAGCCTTGAGAACATAGGTTCCGAAGATTCATTCACAACAAAAAACAACAGTATAAGAGAAAAGATAAAGGAACTGAAAAATGAATTATTCGGTTCAAAAAGCATATCCGAAAAGAAACAGAACATAGATCTTAAGTCTGTACCGGAAGTTGATTATTTTTCCATCGATGTTGATATCAACGAAGGCAGCGACAGCTCCGAAAAATCATCAGGTTTTTTCAGAAAAATCAACAAATCCTTTGAGAAAACTGCCGAAAACAATCTTGATGACTACAATGCACCGGGAGATGCTTCTCTGATCCTTGAGGATCTCTACAGTCTTAAAGGAAATCTCACTGCAAAGTTTTTCATACAGTTTGCAGCAGTTCTTGCGAGTATATACCTCTCAGCTTCAGCACTTTACAATGTTCCGGTACCGTCCTTCCTGAGCAGCATCGATTCCCCGCACAAATACAGCATAACTCTGTTTATCATATCAGCCCTTGTGCTTTTCTCGTCATTTCCAATGGTTATCGGCGGATTCAAAAGTCTTTTCCGTAAAAAAGCTGACTGCGACACCCTTGCGGCAGTGTCAATAACTCTCTGTACAGTTGCCGCTGCCATTTCAACAGAAAGTCCGGATATGATACAGTCAGGAAGTATATATATTTATACACCTGTCGCTGTTACTGCATTTCTTGTAAATACTATCGGCAAGCATCTGATTGTAAACAGAGCAATCAATAACTTTGATATGCTCATATCCACCCATGACAAGCACAGTCTGATATATGTGGATGATGAGGCAAGAGCCGAACAGATTACACGTGGTGTTGTAAGCGATTATCCGATTCTTGCAGCCACAAGGAAAACAGGATTTGCTCAGGATTTTCTGAAGTACACATACTCTTCAGATATAGCTGACAAGATGTGCAGAAAATATGTTCCTGCTTCGATAGTAACATCAGTAATACTTACGCTCCTCTCAGTTATTATCTGCAGCCAAAATACTAATACACTGAGCTTTACCTACATCTCATCAGCACTTTCCATGTTCTTTTCGCTGTTCACATGCTTTGGCATTCCCGTTGTGGTAAATCTGCCCCTTTCAGCAGCAGCTTCCGAGGCAGAATATAACGAAAGTATAATACTCGGATACCAGAGTATTGACGACTTCTATGACACGAACGCACTCGTAGTTGATGCAGCACAGCTTTTCCCTGACTATTCACAGAAACTCTGCTCAATAAAAATGTTCTCAGACACAAGAATCGACGACGCTATAGTAGCTGCAGCCAGCATCGTGAAAAAATCAGGCAGCATATTCTCTGATATGTTCAGCAGGATTGTGGACTACAATGACGATTTGCTTGAAGATGTTGAGAACTTCTCGTATGAAGATACACTCGGTCTCTGCGGATGGATAAAGAACAAACGTATTCTTTTCGGAAACCGCCAGCTTATGATAAATCACAATATAGAAGGAATACCGCCAAAGTCAAAGGAAAATGATATGACGGAAAACGGATGTATACCAATGTATCTTTCAGTTTCCGGCAACCTTGCAGCGATATTCGTCATCAAGCTCAAAGCTGACCCTGCTGTTTCAGAGCAGGTTTCCGATATCACATCAAACGGAATTTCGCTAATTATAAAGAGCATAGACTCCGCTGTAACCGTAACAAGAACCGCCAGACTCTTCGGGATACCTGAAGACATGGTAAAAATAGCATCATATGAACAGAAAGAATACTGTGACAAAATTACGGCACCGGCAGAAAAGTCGAGTTCATCAGTAATATGTACCAGTACACTGTCATCTGCAGCAAAGGCTGTATCAAATATAAAATACATTCATCACAGTTCACTTACAGCCCTGGTGCTTCAGAGTACATCAGCCGTTCTTGCTGTTATATTTGCAGTTATATTTATGATTATAGGCATGACTGGTCAGATGACACCTCTTATGCTTATCCTTTATCACACAGTGTGGATAATGGTAACTCTGCTTATAGTTAAAATAAAGCCAAGATAACCTTAAAATCCGGAGAAGAGCATTCTCCGGATTTATTTTAAAACAAGTCTTTTTAAAAGACAGAACCGGAGGAAAAAATGAAAAAACTAATATGTACCTTACTTTCGCTGAGTCTGATTCTGTGTGTATTCACAGGGTGTCAGGAAAACGGAGAAAAACCGGAAAGTTCGGTGTCAGAAGAGAACTATGTCCCTGACAGTGCTTCCGATTTTGTTTATACCGAAAACGGAGAAGAAATAAAAATTACCGGATACAAAGGCGCATCTCTAAATGTAAACATACCGGCGGAAATAGACGGAAAACCTGTAACAGCCATTGGAGAATATGCATTTGACGGATTTGAAGAGGCTGACAGCGAAGAACAGAAACAGGGAAAAGCCTATAAGGAAAACAATATCAACTCAATAAAATCCATCCATATTCCTTCAGGAGTTAAAACACTTGAAAAGGGTGCATTTACAAACTGTTACTCACTTGAAACTGTAACCCTGCCGGAAGGTCTTGAAAAAATCTGCGAAGGTGCATTTGCCTGCTGTGATGCCATAAAGTCAGTGACCATACCGTCAACGGTAAAAATTATCGAAGGCTATGTTTTTTACCAGTGCTACGGACTCAGTGAAATAACAATCGGCAAAAATACAGAATCCATCGGTGAATATGCATTTCTTAGCTGCAAAAATCTCACATCTGTAAAACTGCCGGATTCCGTTAATGCAGTTGGTACAGGATGCTTTGCTTCATGCTACGGACTTACCAAAGCAGAGCTTTCATCTTCCATTACAGAAATCCCTGACTACTGTTTCTACGATACATCAGTTTCAGAAATAAAACTTCACAAGGGCGTTACAAAAATAGGCGACCTGGCTTTCTGTCGCTCCTCAGACCTGAGTGAAATAAAAATTCCTTCTTCAGTAGTTTCAATCGGTGAAAAAGCATTCTATACATGTCCTGTGCTGACTAAGATTGAAGTTCCCGAAACTGTAACTGAGATAGGTTCTCAGGCATTCGGATATACAATGGACGCAGAGAAACCTGATGAAGATACTCCTGTCCTTCAGGAAGATTTCACCATAAAAGCAAAGAAAGGTTCGGCAGCTGAAAAATATGCCGAAGAAAACGGAATAGCCTGCAAAGCCGGATAATCCTTATCCTCAGATGAAAATATATTTATTCTCACAGTCAAAAACATCACACCATATTGGTTATATTCAACAATTTTATATGATGTATATAGAAATTCATTGATTTTTCCGTTAGTAACCGTTATAATTATATTAGATATTTATGTTTATCGGACGGAGGAGAAGATATGTATTCATCAAAAAACATCTGTTACAATGATACAAGCTGCGATTGTTTTTTTATAACTGATACCTGCAATGACAATTTCACCTGTGAATATGACAACAGATTTTCTGAACTCACCGGATATGATTCCCTTTCAGATACTACCGGAAGAGATCTGCTCAAAATAATACATCCTGAAGATCTTGATGAATTCACCAGGGTAAGAGACTCTGTTTCGCCGGCAAACCCTTTTGAAAGTCTGAACACACGTCTGGTCAGAAGAGACCATTCCGTTGTATATGTAAGATGCAACATAATATACACAAAAACCGACGATAATTATGACCGTTTAATATATGCATTCTCGATACTCGGCGGAGAAGAATACTTCAGACAGCATGCCGAATTTGTAAATTCAATGCAGCCGGTTATGTTCAAGTTTTATATAAACAGCAGATTTCCGTTTTTCTGTAACGACAGCTTTCTCAACTTTATAGGATACACAAGGCAGGAAGTGGAATCCAGTGCTCCTGACTATGAATCTTTTATGGATTCATTTGACAGAGAACACTTCGTGCACGCTATAAGATGTGCTGACAAATCAAATACCATATCAGCATGCACAATACGGATATATGACAAATCCGGTATTACAAAATGGATAAACTGTTCGTTCAAAAAAATGACATCAGCTGCCGGACAGGAGTATTTCATAGGCATAGGCGAAGATATCACCGAGCAGAAAAAGGCGGAAAGCGACCTCCGGAAAAACAGAATGCTTCTGAAAAATATCACGGAGAATCTCTCCTGCGCTACACTTGCCCTAAGTGAAAACGAAGATAAGGTAGAACTCATAAATGCAAACGACGGCTTTTTCAGGCTCTTTGGATACAGCAGTGAAGAAACGGAAAAGTACAGATATGATATTCATTCGCTTATCATCCACCCTGATGACCACAATGAATTTATCCACAGCCTTATGCGGACAGATGACAATAAAAGAAATGTTTTTCGTGCACTGTCAGAAGGAAAAACATTAAAATGGATAAGCTGTGAATCTTTCAGTGCACTTGAAAACGGACGTCCGTGTTTCATATGTACATTTCATGACGTTACACATATCAAAGAAACGGAAGCGGAACTTAATGCTTTAAAAAATGCACTTACTTCTTCCGTAATAGAGTCCGGAATATTCTTTACCGCTGACTTTTCCGAAAACACTCTCAGTTTTCATGAACTTTTCTGCCAGAAATACAATATCCCGCCTGTAATAAACAATATGCCGGAAGGGATTTTCAGCACAGGCCTGATAAATGAATCATTCCGCGAAACCATCTCGGAGCTTTACTACAGTGTAAAAAACGGTCAGCCGGAGGGCAGCTGCACATTCAAGTGCAGTCTGCCGGACAGAAGTTCCGCATGGCTTAAACTCAATCTTACCGGAATATACAAAAGCGAAAAAGACATTTTCAAAGCCATAGGTATGATAACTGATATATCGGAACAGATGGCATTTGACGAAATGCAGTCGGAAGAATCAGACGAAGAAAGTGCAGATGAGAACAAACTCTTCTCATTTACATTAAACCTCAGCAGCAATACCGTAATACACTGCTCGGATTCTGACAGAATTCCTTTTTCACTAAATGAACAGACATCATACAACTCTTCATTCATAGTTCCGATTTTGTCCTGCACATTTCCCGAAGACAGAAGAATGGTTTCCGAAGCACTCTCCCTGAAAAATCTCTGGAAAAACTATTTTGACGGAAAAAACTGCTTTGAGATGGATTTTCGCATAAAAAACTCGTGCGGTTCATTTATACCGTCAAAAGCCCTGTTCAGCTATAAGGAAGACGCAACGTCAGACAGCGTATTTCTTACATACTCAGTATTCTCATACGGAGAATATGCAGATATTACTGTTCCGGAAAAAGATCCGGAAACTGTAACACCAGGAAAACTTCTTCCCAAAACACCGTTCAGAGCTATGGTTGACGAGTATATATCAAGGCATGAAAATGACGACACGACCAGCGCGCTCTATATACTGGATCTCAACGGATTCAAGGATATCAGCCGTATTCACGGTGCAGAAACGGGACGCAGAATTCTTGATGAAATTTCCTCATCCATACTCTCCCTTAAACGCCCTGCTATAGCGGGAAAAATGTACGGCGATGAATTTCTCATTTTCATAAAAAGAATTGAATCCGCAAATGATCTTAATGTCACAGCCAAACAGCTCTGTGATATATGCAGAAGAGTAAATGTCCCGGGAATAGATTCAGAGGACATTACCGGCTGCGTTGGCGTTGCATATGCCCCTGCTCACGGACACAGTTTTGACTCACTTTACAAAAAAGCAGAGGTTGCAATGTACAATGCCAAAAGATTTGACAGAACACAATATGCAATCTATTCAGAAAACAGTACATACGACAGAAGGCAGAGAAATCTCAGCGAATTCAAATCAAAAGCAGCGGAGATAATCCGAAAGCCCGGAAATGTATACCACCTGTACAATGCGGATATACGCCATTTTCGCAATATAAACCACATTCTCGGCTATGAAACAGGCGACAAAATACTTCAGGAAGTCTGCAGTATGCTTCAGGAATTTCTGAAACCGGGCGAATATTTTACAAGAATATTTGCAGATAATTTTCTTCTTCTTACCCGTGTTCATGATGAAGAGGATATAAGAAGAAGGATAAATGAAATAAAATACCGCCTACATCAGATGAATATTATCGAGGAAACTGAAATTAACTTTTCATCCGGAGTGGTAACCATCGATGATTCAAACCGATATACAGAGTTTGAAAAACTTATAGACTGTGCCGTCCTTGCCCATGACAGTGCGAAAAAGCGGGAAGGAACAACGTTCGTAAACTTTGTACCCGGAATGGCAGAGGACGAAATACACACGTACGAAATTCTCAGCGAATTACCTGATGCAGTCAGAAACGGACAGATATGCACATTTGTCCAGCCACAGTTTGATATTCTCAACCGTGAATACGTAAGCATGGAGGCACTTGTAAGATGGAATCATCCTGTAAAGGGAATGCTTACTCCGGACAAATTTATCGACATATGTGAACAGAACGGCATGATAAGCATTATTGACTTCTGTGTGCTCGAACAGATGTGTTCATATATCCGCGAAAGACTCGACGCAAATCTGCGTGTGCTTCCGGTTGCCGTAAACCAGTCCCAGATTACAATACACGAGAAGGGGTACCTGAAAAGGCTTACCGATCTTGTCGAAAAGTACAAAATCCCGCCGGAGTACATTGAACTTGAGGTAACAGAGAGTGCGTGTGTGAATAATCTCAGAGAAACAATTTCCATACTCAGTTCACTCAGAGAGTATGGATTCAGAATCTCAATGGACGACTTCGGAACCGGATACTCTACTCTTAATCTTCTAAAAGATATTCCTGTTGATGCTCTTAAGATTGACCGGGCATTTCTTACAGAAAATCTCATTGAAAAAAAGCCAACAGAAATAATAAAATCAATAACAAATATGGCCCACAACATCAATATCCGTGTTGTCTGCGAAGGCGTCGAATTTCCGCAGCAGATTCCTTTCCTTGAAAAAATAGGCTGTGAACTTGCACAGGGATTTCTTTTCGGAAGGCCGATGCCTTACGAAGAGGTGGCGTCTTTCATAGACTCATCGGAAATACCGTGGCCGGCAAATTAATTCAGAGGTGAAAAAATGAATTACAAAAAGTTCTGTGCAGCAGTACTTTCAGTGTTTATTGCTGCATCGTCATTTTCAATGACACAAAACAGCGTCAGCGTTTCAGCTGAAGTCAAAGCAAATCCTGTAATAAGCCGCAACTGTCCGGCATATTCAAATACCGGAAACACACAGGGGGTGAATGACGAGCATTATTTTTCATTCTGGAACGCCCCGACAGGTTCATATATCGCATATGACCTCTCCGGCACACCGGAATCCCAGCGCAAAGAAGTTATTGCTGTATGGTACAACGCAACCAGTGCCTATGACTACACTATTCTTGAATACCAGAGTTCGATGAACTGTCCTTCCGGTTACACCATAGAAGTAAACGCTGCTCCAGGCGGAGAATATCCTGAAACAGGATGGGAAACTGCTGTCACGGTAAAGGGAAATACATGTCACTCTAGACAGCACACCATTAATATGGAAGGCTACAACTGGATAAGAATGAACATCACTGAAGCAGACGGAAAAACTGACGGACAGGTCAGTATGCAGATGGATATCCACAATGTATCCGAAGGTATTTCTGACAGCTGGATATTTTACGGAGATTCAATTACCGCCTGTGGAATGCACAACTGCTACGGCACAGGGTTTGCCACATATGTAAACCGTATTGATGAAAATTATTTTCCTGTTCAGGAAAACGGAGGTGTCGGCGGAATAACCAGTACACACGGCGTTCAGAAAATAGACGAATGGCTCTCCTACTTCCCTGGTAAATATGTAAGCATCGCATACGGAACAAACGACAGCTGGGGCAACCAGACAGGTGCGGAAAAATATTATGAAAACACAAAATATATGATTGAAAAAATAATAGAAAGCGGTAAAACTCCTGTTCTTCCTACTATCCCATTCTCTCTTGAGGAAGGCGTGAGCAAATATCTTGACCAGTACAACGCAATGGTAAGAAAACTCTATGAAGAATATCCGGAAATAATAAAAGGACCGGACTTCGAACAGCTTTTCAAAGAAAACCCTGAACTTCTCTCATCAGACGGAGTTCATCCGAACGACACCGGATATGACACTATGCGCCAGACATGGGCGTCATTAATGTACGAAACCGTATACAAATCAGGATCATCATCTGAGCCGGATGCAGGACTTAAGGGTGATGTAAACGGAGACGGAGCTGTTAATACAAAGGACTTTGTAGATATGGTAAAATACCTCACAGGTCAGAGCAGCACTGAACTCACTGAAAACGCTGACCTTAACGACGACAACCGGTTCAACTCTGTTGATCTGATACTTCTAAAAAATAAGCTCATCTGAATTTAAGGGCAGATATGCAGGGATTAACCTGAATATATCTGCCCTTAAAATTTTCTATATATTTTCGATGAATTTTTTTAAAAAAAGTATTGACATTCTATTCTCTGCGTGATATAATAATAAAGCCGAATGAAACGGAGAGGTATCGAAGCGGTCATAACGAGGCGGTCTTGAAAACCGTTTGACTTAACGGTCACGTGGGTTCGAATCCCACCCTCTCCGCCAATTTTTTCTTTTGGTAAATAAAGTATTGTATTCAACATGCGGAAATACCCAAGTGGTGAAGGGGCTCCCCTGCTAAGGGAGTAGGTCGGGAAACCG
>CAMCOJ010000064.1 GCA_945876405.1 uncultured Ruminococcus sp. | reverse complement strand
AGATTTCTGCCTGTCTCGTGGGCTCGGAGATGTGTATAAGAGACAGTGTCAACACTGCCCTTAACGAAGTTCTAACATACAAGGACACCTCGTATGCACTTCACCGAAACACAGCATTCGATGCAGACTCAACCTCGGTAATTGATATAACGGAAAACAGATACATAGCCCATACCACTGCCGGACTTATCGGTGCCGAATGCATCATCTCCCCCGAACGTTTCAAAAACCGCGAAGGATATTTTTCATACAAATATCAGGGTGAACCTTCATTCGTGTTCTACGAATACTATGATGACAGCACTGTAATTATGAGTATCATATCCAAGAAAAATGTTTACACCAAAAGAACTCTGGTTCTCGTCTGGATGACAGTTCTTCAGTTTGTATTCATGCTCTCGTCAGTGCTTTCAATAAGATTATACAAAAAAGATTATTTGTAAACGAAAAGGAAATGACATGAGAAAAACATTTGATCAGGAAATCATAAATAAAATGTCCGAAAACAAATTGAAAATGAAGAAAATAAGAGCATCATACAGTACAATGCTGTTCATGAGCACAGCGATTCTTATTATTCAGCTCATTTTTATGATTGTTGGTGGTCTGAACGTCTATATGCTTGAAGGCATACTGTTCAACGCAGTTGTTTTCTATATCGGTACACAGAAGTTCAGCAACACAGTCCTTCAGTACGTCCTGATGGCTCTTAACCTTATTGCAGCTGCCGCATTTCTGATCTGGCATCCTGCCTCGGATATACTTCTGCGTATGGGAATTATGCAGCACCTTTATCTCGCCGTCGAAATGTACCTTTTTATCAGACTAGGTGCGCAGAAGGAGGAGCTTTCATACGAGCTTGGCTATCCTTATTTCACCGAAATAGCTGCATACCAGCATGAAGACAAGGACTATGTCCCTGAAAACGACATGCATTCCGGCTCTGCCGAAATGAATCAGATTTCTGAAAGCGAAAATATATCTTCAGACCTCTCTGTTGAGAAGAGAGAAGGAGTCTGGCAGAATTCCGGAATGGACACTATCAGCAGTGCCGGTATTCCTATGGAATTTACCAGCGATGCAATCAAAAATGAACATCCTCTTTATTCAGAAATGTACAGTCAAAAAACGCAGCCGGTACGACCGGTACGGAAAGAACCTGAATATGACAGGGAACTTTTAAGAATTAACCGTGGCAAGATGAAGCATTTCAAATTTTTCCAGAAAATGCTTTTTATCACGGATGCTGTTATAGCACTAATCGTTATTTCAAACACCATCGGTGCAATATGCAACGTAATGAATGAACCTTTGGGAATATTTGTTTTTCTTCAGCTTTTAGGCGTAATCATAGCTTCAGTTATTACCGTTACATGTCTGGATAACAGAACAGTAATAAAAAGTGCTTTATACGCCTTCCCGGCATCAGCATTTTTCTTTGCAATAATATTTATGGACATGTCATACGCATTCTTTTTCCTCGCCTTAACCGGTCAGATGCTGATTTCCTCGAAACTTGCAGATATGCAGGATTATCTGAAGACACAGTTCGGATATCCGTATTTTCAGGAAAATATGATAATAAAACAGTACCATACCAGCGAATATGTACCGGAACACAAAATAAACTTCAGGAATAACGGGATGGATGAATTGTAATTTATCCCTTGTCCCTGTAACAGCAGCACCGCCCGGATTCAAACAGTTATTGAATCCGGGCGGTGTTTTATTATATGCATTATTTTAAGATTATCTTTACTCACCTAAAAGAAGATATTTCTTCATCAGTGCGAGGTCCATTACATTTGCAGCACCGTCTCCGTTTACATCGCAGTAAATGCCGTTTGCAAAGTTACTGTCAGAAGGGGTCACAGGTTCAGAGGTGCTGATGTCAATTTCCTGCCGCCTCATAAACATGCCGGCTGACTCCGCAGCCCTGACTTACCTGCGGACTCGCCGGTATCACTATAGCATCCGTTTCCGCCTCAAGCAGATTTCCTTTTTTTACACTAAATGACATAACGTTATCCTCTTTGACTGAATTATTGAAAAACATTCCTGAAAATATTTCTCATACCCAATATACAACACAAACCTATCGGTGTCAACAGTAAAATAATGATTTTTTCAGAAATATACCTTATTGTCTACTTGACTTATTCCGATTTACCGATATATAATAATATTAAAGGTGGTGTAATGTATGATTATTACAGAATTACTTGAAAGAAAAAAACTTACAAAATATCGTCTTGCAATTGAAAGCGGAGTGCCACACTCAACTCTGAATGATATTATTAGCGGAAGAACCAGAATAGAAAAATCCTCCGGTGAAACACTGTTTAAACTAAGTACTGTTTTAGGTGTTTCAATAGAAGAACTTATTAGTGACAGTATCGAACAGGCAGCGATTGAAAAATCATATGAAACCGGTCTTCCGGACTACCTTCAGAACGATCTTGATGCATACAAGGATGGTCTGAAACATCAATCTCCATTGCTTGATTGTTTATGGGGAGAACTTTATGGCAGTATTAATACTGCAGAGATCAGCGAGGGTTCTATCACACCGGAACATGCAGCATATTTAAGAAAGAAATATCTATGAGAGGACGCATAATATGGATTTTACGAAATGCCCGCGCATTAAGGAAAAAGCATACAGTGGTGCGAACGGGAAAAAAATAGCGGTTGAATATGATGACAAGCAGTATATGCTAAAATTTCCTCCTTCAGGGGTAAGTAAACCAACTAATCTTTCCTATACAAACAGCTGTTTTAGTGAGCATATCGGGAGCAGTATTTTTAATATGCTCGGTATTGATGCACAAAACACATTACTTGGAACATTTACTGTTTCAGGAAAAGAAAAAATTGTATGTGCATGTGAAGATTTTACAGCCGATGGCAGTATACTATATGATTTCTGCTCAATCAAGAATACTATAATTGATTCAGAACACGAAGGAAATGGCACAGAACTGGGAGATCTATTGGAAACAATCGAAAAACAACAATTTGTTAATCCGGATTTACTGCTTGAACATTTTTGGAATGTTTTTATTGTGGATACATTGCTTGGAAATTTTGACCGGCATAATGGTAACTGGGGTTTTTTATACTGTCCTTCGGACAATCATTCAAGGATAGCTCCAGTATTTGATTGCGGAAGTTGTCTTTTACCTCAGGCCAATGTCAAAGTAATGGAAAAAGTATTATGTGACGAAAATGAAATGAATTCAAGAATTTATCGTTTCCCGACATCAGCAATACATCTGAATGGAAAGAAAATTAATTACTATGATTTTCTTTGCAGTGATACAGACAAAGATTGCAATAAAGCTTTGGACAGAATGTTAAAGCGAATTGATCTGAATAAAATTAATCAGTTTATTGACAGAACAGAGTATACATCTGATATTCAGAAAGAATTTTACAAGTGCTATATATCAAACAGGTACAATAAGATTCTAATTTCTGCTTACAATACAATAAAATAGATACAGAAATTGATTACGAAACGATTTATAAAAAACAAAAACAAAGCCATGCAGCTGAGTAAAACTGCATGGCTAAACTGTCTGAATGGCAAAATTATCTGCCCGCTTCCGTTGCATCAGGATTCTGGTCTTCGAGAGTTACGTCAACATCATAGTAGTTTCTGTTTCGAACTATTGTAAGATGAATCTTCTCGCCGGCATCATATTTCTTGATTGCATTTTTCAGGTCTTCTGCACTGGCAACAAGTTCGCCGTCTGCACCTACAATTATATCTCCTGCTTTTATACCGGCCTTGCCAGCAGGACCGTCTGTATTTACGCCTACTACAAGAACACCGCTTGAACCTGCACTCTGTGTGGAATAAGCTGATGAACTCTGTGAAAGATCCTTGTAGGTTATACCAAGCTGAGGACGACCGGTTACATATCCGTGTGATGAAAGGTCGTCAATTATCTTCTTTGCATCACCTATAGGAATGGCAAATCCAAGTCCCTCTATGCTTGCGGAAGATGATGAATATGAAGATGAAAGCTTCATTGAGTTAATGCCGATTACCTGACCGAACTGATTAATAAGAGGACCGCCTGAGTTACCGTTATTAATCGCTGCGTCAGTCTGGATAAGCTTCATAGTAGTATCGTTTACGGAAATCTCCCGGTCAAGACCTGAAATATATCCGGCTGTAAGTGTTCCGAACAGGTCAAATCCAAGAGGATTACCTATGGCAAGAGCCGGGTCACCGACCTTAAGGCTGTCCGAACTGCCGAACTCTGCAGGAACAAGTCCTTCTGCATCTGCCTTAAGAACGGC
This sequence comes from uncultured Ruminococcus sp., assembly GCA_945876405.1. GTDB lineage: Bacteria > Bacillota > Clostridia > Oscillospirales > Ruminococcaceae > HUN007. The sequence goes on along the minus strand of CAMCOJ010000064.1, from coordinate 5,339 downwards.
AAGGTCTGTCTGACGGTCATATCCGACTATCACGGCCTCATACTCAGTTTCATCACTGAGTCTTATTGAAATCTTTGTGCTCACACCGTAAGTGTCGCTTGAAATAACATGTGCATTGGTCAGAATGTATCCGTCTGATGACATCACTATGCCGGTACCTGTTCCGGCAGCTTCCTGAGTTGTGGAATCCGAACTGAATCCCCAGAAATTAAACGACGGCTGCTGGTACTCAAAAACTGAAGTTACACCGACAACAGAAGGCAGTACCTTACGGTAAATAGCCTGAGTCGAAAGTGTTTCGCCCTGAGGCATAATATTTACAAGACTGTCTGAAGTAAAATTCTCTTTTTCAAGGGGTTTTGTTTCAGGCTCTTCTTTTTCTTCTTCCTTAGGCGGAAGCTTCTGATTTTTTTCAGCAGTTATAACTGATTTGCTGCCAGTAAACGGAATGCCGTTTTCATCAATATATTTGTATCCGGCAATGGAACCGGCGGAAACTGCTGCCATACATATAATCATGAGAAATGCCTTAGCCACCTTTGGCATGCCCTTCTTTTTCTTTTCAGTTACCTGTGCCGCATTTTCAGGACCTTTGTGTTCATTGTTCTGCGAATCAGGACTATATGTGTAATTGTTCTCGTACATATTGAAGACCCCTTTATCTTTATTACTGTATTTTATTTTAAACTTTTATGTGATAGTTGTATGATAAGTGACAGAAATCTTTTTCAAAGCTGTATGTTACTTGATTACCGGTTTGAAAAATGTTATAATTATAAATTATAAGCATAAAATTTATTTTTATACTGCGGAATACAATTTTTTATACGGAAGAACAAAAAAGAAAGGAGTGTTTCCAGTGACAAATATTCCTGAACAGGTAAAAACCGCCCTCAATCTGCTTTCAGAGGCTGGATACGAGGCCTATATCGTGGGAGGATGCGTGCGTGACTACCTTCTCGGCCGCATTCCAAATGACTACGACATTACAACAAATGCACTGCCGGAAGAAACACTTAAAGTTTTCAAAGACTACCGATGCATCAGTGTCGGAATTAAACACGGTACAGTTGCCGTAATTATAAACAGGATGCAGCTTGAGATTACCACATACCGTATAGACGGTGAATACAGTGACAAGCGTCATCCCGAATCCGTTACTTTCTCATCAAATCTCCGTGACGATCTTTCAAGACGTGACTTCACGGTAAATGCAATGGCATGCAGCAGCAGCGGACAGATTGCTGACTGTTTTGAAGGACAGAAAGACCTGAAAAACAGGGTAATCAGATGTGTCGGAGACGCTGCTGTAAGATTTGATGAAGACGCACTCAGGATAATGCGTGCTGTGAGATTTGCCTCCCAGCTTGATTTTACTGTTGCAGAGGAAACCAAAGAACAGATTTTCGCACTAAAGGATACCCTGAAAATGATATCAGCCGAAAGAATTCGCGTTGAACTCGACAAACTTCTCTGTGGAAAAGCAGTTTATCGTATTCTCACTGAATATCACGAAATTCTGGAAGTGTTTATTCCGGAAATTGCAGAAACAGTTGGATTTGACCAGTGCAGCAAATATCATGCATATACAGTATGGGATCACATAGCAAGGTCGGTTATGAACGCCGAATGTATACCGGCAATAAGACTCACCATGCTTCTTCACGACATCTCAAAACCGGAGTGTTTCAGACTCGACGAAGAAGGAGCCGGACATTTTAAAAAACATCCTGAAAAGGGTTCCGTTAAGGCAGAAAAAATACTGAAACGTCTTAAATATGACAACAAAACGATAAAGACCGTCACTACCCTTATAAAATACCACGACTTCAAATTCAGAAGAAGACAGGACGTAAAACGCATACTTTCCGTAACCGGAAAGGAGATTTTCGATATGCTTCTCATGGTCCAGTATGCAGACGGTGCATCAAAGGACGGTGCATGCGGCAGACAGCTCAATGACCTGGAGTGGGTTCGCCGAACTGCAGAGGATATAATCGAAAAACACGAATGTCTCAGCGTCAAAGAGCTTGCCGTTAATGGCAATCAGCTTATGGAAGCCGGATTTTCCGGGGCACAGCTCGGGCGTATTCTGAATCTTATGCTTGAAGAAGTAATCGAAGACAGACTGGAAAACAGTTCTGAAGTTCTTATGAAATTTGCAGATGAACGACGGAATGATATCTGAAACAAAAACGGAAACACAGTATAAGAATCCTGCGTAAACTATACATAAGCAAAAAACCGGCATCGTTCTGATGCCGGTTTTTTTATACATTCTTTTTTACATTTTCGGTGGACTGACGGCATACGAGTCTGTGGTTAAGAAACACCCTTCCCTTGTTGCTGCCGCCTGTTATGTTCTCTATAACAAGCTTTGCGACCGTTTTTCCTATCTCGAAACACGGCTGTTCTATAGTTGTTATAGAAGGAGTGTACATCTCTGTCATGCTTATATTATCAAATCCGATAACTGAAAATTCCCTTCCGATATTAATGCCGGTTTCCGTACCTTTTTTTATAACTCCGGCAGCGAGGAAGTCAGAAACTGCAAATACAGCAGTCGGCTTGTTTTCCATTCTCATAAAGTATTCTGTCGCCTTCATTCCGCTTGTATAGTCATATGAATCCCTGAAAATATATTTTTCATCAAATTCGATATTATGTTCCTTAAGAGCACGGATATAACCAGCTTCTCTCTCCACAGAGGAAGGTGCTCTTCCCTCAGTTGATACCATGCCAATTTTTCTGTGACCTATTGAAATAAGATAGCTCACCGCATCATAAGCAGCTTTTTCATTGTCAATTGTAACAGTCAGTACGTCTGAATTTTCACGCGGTTCACAGCACAGTGCGATGCAGTACTGCTCTGAAAGTTCCTTCAGAACTGCATCATCAAGTACAGTACCCATAAGAACAGCTGCATCAACTGTCCTGTTTCTGAGCATTCCCAGAAGGCGTTCCTCGTGAGGACGGTAGCTGTTTGTTGTACTCATAAATACATCGTATCCGTGATTGAGAGCCTCAACCTGCATCCCGTGAAGTATCTCGCTGTAATATGTGTGTTCTGTAGAGGGTACAAGGGCAAGTATAACATTTGTCTCGCGCTTTCTGAGGTTTCTGCCAAGGAAATTAGGCCGGTAATTAAGCTCCTTTATAGCTTCATTTACCTTTTCTGCAGTCTCAGGAGACACTACAGCACTGTTATTAAGCACCCTCGAAATAGTGGCAACCGATACTCCCGCCAGTTTTGCAACATCCTTTATTGTAGCTTCCAAATTTTACTCTCCATTCTGTATATTTTATATCATATATCGCGCCCGAAAACTGTGATTATTACGAGTTCTAAAACGATTACATTACTTTACTTATATTATATCAGATTCCGTCAGGAAAATCAACACAGTATCACGCTGCGGAGAAATCAGATACCGGATAAATGAAAAAAAAGTGATGAATTTATAATTCTGCTGTAAAAATCATATAATCGCTGTCAGTTTTTACTTATTATGTATATAGACAAGCTTACTCAAAAATGATATACTATAATAAGAATGTCTGTAAGTATACATTATACTTTTGTAAGGTGGAAATTAATTTATGAATTTTAAAAAAATAATACCCGGAGTGATTCTTTCACTTATTTTGTCTGTTCCGTGCACAGCCGGAGCTGAAACAGAAGATTCCGTTGTTTCTGATGAACTTTCTGTTATCTACTCGGATGACTTTGAACTCGAAACAATAAACGGCTGGAGTGTCCTCGGCGGCGTGGGCACAATGTCAATTGACACTTCAAGGAAACAGTCAGGCAGCTCCAGTCTGAATATAACAGGAAGAACCCAAACATTCAATGGTCCGTCAATAAGTCTTGACAAGATTTTTGAATCAGAGGAAACATACCGTATTGAAGGCTGGGTATACCACGAGAGTTCAAAAACAGAAACTATCAACTGCACACTCAAATACACCGATTCTGTAAACGTAAGCTCCTACGAAGGTATTGCTGTTATAGAAGCCCCTCCTTCATCATGGGTTCATTTTGAAGGCACAGTGGAAACTCCGGAAGATCTTGCTTCTACTCTTCTTTACTTTGAGAGTCCGAATGAAACCCTCGAATATAACATAGACAACATAAGCATTTACGGAAAAACACCTGAAAATGCTGTTTCCGGAGGAAAAAGCAAAGAGAATCCTGATGTAGTTTCAAGCTATAAATTCGACTTTGAAAGCGGATTCGGCGACTGGATACAGCGCGGCAACGCACGCATAATCAGAAGCAACGAACAGCAGTGTACAGGAGAATACTCAATTCTCTCAACAAACAGAGAAAAAAGCTGGAATGGTCCGACTGTATCCATCGACGGTGTTGAACGAGGCGTTGAATACACATACGAAGCCAGTGTTCTCTATACTGAGAAAAAAGCTGATGACTCTCACCTCTTCATGCTTCAGGTTCAGTACTCATACAATGGCAGCGAAGTATACGATCTTATCGGAAGTGCTGAAGTACAGAAAAATGTCTGGACAAAGATTAAAGGCACCCTTGTCATTCCTGAGGGTGCTGCAAATGTTATGCTCTACGTGCAGACGGATAATGTTGAAGACGGAACAACCCCGACTTTAACAGACCTTGTTTCATTCTACATAGATGATGTATCGGCCATAAGAAGCGATCTTGTAAATCCTAAAAAGAATATAGTACCTGTATTGGTTATCGCAGGGATAATTGCTGCACTTATCATTCTTATTGTCATAATTGTAAAGTCACTCTCCCAGGGTTCAGATGAAACAAATGAAGAAGAAAAGGAAGAATTTGATTCTGTAAGCAAAGTGATCAATTCGCTTGAAAACAAAAGGCCTGTTCTGCCGGCTGATTCCGGAACAAAAATTACGGACAATACTGCTGATACAAAAGCTGATACAAAAAATGAAAAAAGGACAGCTGAAGCAAAGGAAGAAAAAGAGAAAAATTCATCTAAACCTTCTGAAGACAGTAAAGAAAATCAGAATAAGCCAGCTTCCGGAAACAACAGCGGTTCTTCATCAAAAAAATCAGGAAAGAAGAACAAAAATTCCTCATCAGGAAAACCGGCACAAACCGGAAACAACAAATCTGAAAAATCTGTTTCCGGAGACACGAACAAAAAATCCGTTTCTCCTTCGGAAAATGTTAAAAAAGATTCAGATAGTTCTGTAAAACAGTCTGAAAACAAGGAAAAAAATACTGTCACTGAAACCAGCATTACTTCTGAAAAATCTTCAGAAAAAACGGAAAAATCCGAATCACCGGCTTCAGATGACTCACGAGCAAGAGACTGTCTCTTATACACATCTCCGAG
>CAMCOJ010000063.1 GCA_945876405.1 uncultured Ruminococcus sp. | reverse complement strand
ATTTCTGCCTGTCTCGTGGGCTCGGAGATGTGTATAAGAGACAGAAATTAAACAGAGCAGCATCTGTTGTTACTCACTCTACCACAAGGAGTCCTGTTGTAGCTGAAAACAGTAAAGACTATCCTTTAAAATCAAGATATCAGGTAGAAAGCTTTTATGACAAGGCAAGAAAAACATTTATCTATAATTCTGATATAAACAGATATGATCTGGTTCTTATTGTAACAGATTCAGAAAAAGATGATTATGATTTTTCATCTTTTGCCGATGCATTTCCATTATCCGAAAAATTTATTCTGGTTAGGTGGGTGAAGTAAAATGAGGTCATCATACAGTGAAAAAGATGTAACAATACTCTTAAAAGACATTACTGGCATGGTTGAGCCTCTTCCTGCAAATGTCAGAGAAAAATATATACAGTCCGGAAAACACTACTGTGAGATGCTTCCCCTTGAATACAAGCCGGGAGAGGAGTATTTCAGACTTTATAAGGAAGCACTGGAAAGATATGCTTGTGAAACTGGAAATGCTGCTGCATGTGTTGCAGAAAAAATCAAGAGAAAAACAGAAGGACCGATTGTACTTGTTTCACTTGCCAGAGCCGGTACGCCCGCAGGCATTATTATCAAAAGATATCTTAACCGTAAATATCCGGATACAGAAGTATATCACTACACTATTTCAATAATCAGAGGAAAAGGGATAGACCACAATGCAATGAGATATATTCTTAAACGTCACAGTGCCCAGTCACTATGTTTTGTTGACGGCTGGACGGGTAAAGGCGCTATACTTGACACGCTTAAAAGTGAGCTTTCCCGATATCCGGGAGTATCAGATGAACTGGCTGTACTGGCTGATCCGGCAAATATTACAAATCTGTGCGGCACAAAGTCGGATTTTCTGATTCCGAGTTCATGCCTTAATTCCACAGTATCCGGACTTTTAAGCAGAACCTTTCTAAGAGATGACATCATTGGTAAAGATGATTTTCACGGTGCAGCATATTACGAAGAACTTGAAAAAGAAGATTTGTCAGCTGAATTTATTGATACAGTTATGAATGCTATCGATTTTGATAAAGACTATTCTTTATTACCCGAATCTAAAGATGAATGTACCTGTACCGGGATTGATGAAGTCCGTTTGATTCAGAAGGATTTTGGAATAAGTGACATTAATTTCATTAAGCCAGGAATCGGCGAAACCACCAGAGTACTTCTCAGGCGTATTCCATGGAAAATCCTTGTAAATGATATGAATGATACTGATTATCTTGCTCATATTTTCAGACTTGCAAATGAGAAGAATGTTGAAGTTATTCAGTATCCGATGAAATGCTACAGAGCATGCGGCATAATAAAAAAACTTGCTGATACCTAAGGAGAGGTGAGAACTATTATTCTTTTTGCATCAGATCTTGACAATACCCTTATTCACTCATATAAAAAAGCGGATTCAAATGATATTTGTGTTGAATACAAAGATGAAAAGGCTCTTTCATATATGACTCCGTATGCATATAAACTTCTTGAAAGGCTCAATAACCGCATGGATATTGTTTTTGCTCCTTTGACTACACGTTCGTCAGAGCAGTATGAGAGAATAAAGCTTTTTAAAGATACAGTACCGGAACTTGCACTTTCTGCTAACGGCGGCATATTATATGAAAACGGTAAAAAAAGCCAAAACTGGTTTAATGAATCGAAGGATCTTATTTCGGATTGTTATTCAGAGTTTGAAAAAGGAATGGATTACTTTCGTGATGATGATTATGTCTGTTTTGAAATCAGACTTGTTGATGAATTATTTGTGTTTACCAGATCGTCAGCACCGCTTACAACAAAGATTGTTCTTGAAAGCATACTGGATCTTAACAAGGTAGGAGTTTACAATGTCGGCGAGAAAATGTATATATTTCCGAATATTCTTACTAAGGGGAGAGCCGTACGCAGACTGAAGGAAAATTTTTCTTTTGAGGAAGTTATTTGTGCCGGGGACAGTGAATTTGATATTTCAATGCTTAATACAGCTGACTGTGCTTTGTGTCCGGAACAACTTAAAGAATATATAAGATCAGAGAACTGCATTTCTTTTGATACTGAAAAGCAAAACTTTGCAGAACAGATACTAAACTACGTTTTAACTGAAAGGCGGGGAAATATATGAGGTGTATCAATATTTCACAGATAAATAAATCAATTCAGTCCGATGTAATGGAATTTATTAAGAAATCAAACGAGGAATATACGGCTAAAATTGCGGCAGCAGCAAAGTCAGTCGCTGAAAGTCATAAACCAATTGTGCTTTTATCAGGACCTTCAGGTTCAGGTAAAACAACAACTGCGCTCAGACTTGCCGAGGAACTGAAAAAAATCGGAATAAATGCAAGTGTTATTTCAATGGATAATTATTTTATTCCGAACAAAAATATTGAAGAAAAGAATGTTCCAAGAGATGAAGACGGAAATATAGATCTTGAATCACCGTACAGAGTAGACATACAGATGTTTCAGGAACACATGAAAGCTCTTGCAGACTGTCAGACTATAGAAGTTCCTGAATTTGACTTTGTTACTCAGGACTACACTTCATTTACACCTATTAGCAGAAAAGAAAACGAAGTAATGATATTTGAAGGTATTCATGCGCTTAATCCGGAAGTGAACGGCGGAGTTACTGACACAGCCACATGCATTTACGTAAGTGTAAGAACAAGGCTTAAGACCTCAAACGGGGATCTCCTTCATCCTTCACATGTCAGACTGATGAGAAGACTTATAAGAGACAGGCTTTTCCGTGGAAGGGAATACGATGATATTTTTGCAATGTACAGGAGTGTGCAGAGAGGTGAAAGCCTGTATATTATGCCGCATAAAGGAAGAGCTGATATCAATATAGATACTTTTATAGATTATGAGGCTTCTGTTTATAAAGGCGTAATATATGAAGATTTTGTCAATGCTGAAAAGTCTTTACACGGCGACATGAGATCGATGATAATAAAATATCTCGAGGAACTTGATGTTATTCCAACTGTTTTTGTACCTAAAAACTCTCTTATAAAAGAATTCATCGGATAAAATAACTGTTCAATACAAATATACGGAGGAAAGTAATGAAATTTCTGCATATTTCCGACTTGCATTTTGGCAAAACAATGAATGAACTTCCTCTTATAAAGGAAGACCAGCCGTACTGGGTGAAAAAATTTCTGGAAACTGTTGATGAAACCGAGGCAGAAGCTGTTGTTATTGCGGGAGATGTCTACGACAGAAGTTCACCTTCAGCAGATGCAGTAAAACTTCTTGATGAGATGATTACATCACTTGCAGAAAAGAATGTAACTGTTATGATGGTTGCCGGAAACCACGATTCGGGTCAGAAGCTAAGTTTCGCAAGTGATATTCTCAGAAAAAGCGGTATCTATATTTCCGGTCTTCTTTCTGAAGACAGCAAAGAGATACCTCACGTCACTCTGAGTGATGACTATGGAAAAATTACCTTCTGGCTAATTCCGTATATTTTTCCGGCTGTTGTAAATGATATACTTGGTACTGAGTGCAAGGATTATGATTCGGCATTCAGAAAACTTCTTGAGCATCAGAATATAGATTTTTCACAGAGAAATGTTATTGTTGCCCATCAGAACGTTACAAGAAACGGGATAGAAGCGGAACGCGGCGGTTCAGAGACTATGGTTGCCGGTGTAGGTGGAATAGAGTATACGAATTTTGAAAAATTTGAGTATACCGCTCTTGGTCATATTCACGCAGCTCAGACAGTTGTAAAGGAGAATATAAGATATGCCGGTTCACCGCTCTGCTACCATTTTGATGAAACAAAATTTTCAAAAAAAGGACCTGTTCTTGTTGAGGTTAAGGAAAAGGGACAGGCAGTACAGACTGAGATAATCCCAATTAAACCTTTGCATAACGTCAGAGTAATAACAGATACATATGAAAATATTATCAGCTCAGAAACTTGTAACCAGGTCAGAGGTGAGTATCTGAAAGCTGTAATAACTGATAAAAAAATTACTCCGGAAATTACAGAAGAACTTAGAACTCTTGCGTATTCACATGACAGCATAATGCTGGAAATAGTATCTTCATACGGAAGAAGCGAGTATTCTTCAGAAGTTACTTCACAGGATTATAACCCTGAAAAATCCCTGAATGAGCTTTTCAGTGAATTCTATGCCTTTCAGAATCATGGAGCTGAGCCTGATGATGAAGATCTTGAAATTATCAGTTTGATTCAGGAGTATATGAATACTGAGAATGCTGACAGTCTGCCTGACAAAATAATCAGTCTTGCTGAGAAACAGGAGGGTACAGAATGAAACCTTTGGTTCTTAAAATGAAAGCTTTTGGTTCGTATGCCGAAGAAACGACAATTGATTTTAACAGTCTCGGAACAGGACTGTATCTTGTAACGGGAGACACCGGTGCTGGTAAAACAACAATTTTTGATGCGATAGTATTTGCACTGTACGGAGATGTAAGCGGAAATCATCGTTCTGTTGCGATGATGCACACTGATTTTCTTCCTCTGTCTGAGGACACTGTTGTTACACTTGAATTTGAAGTTAACGGAGAGACTCATACTGTAACAAGAAAAATTCATTATCCTAAATCACGTGAGTCAAACGGTTTCGGAAAGATGTCTCAGACTGCTGAATTTAAAGAAAGCGGAAAACTGACTATCAAGGGTACAGGAAATGTTACTGACCGTATAACAGAACTTACAGGACTAACATCAACACAGTTTCAGCAGATAATCATGCTTGCCCAGGGAGAATTCAGAAAATTTCTTGACTCTGACAGTGAAGAACGCGGAAAGATTCTTGGAAAACTCTTTGACAGCTCTCCGTATGCAAATATTCAGAATTATCTTTATGAAGCAGAAAAGAAATTTCGTGACAAAAGAAACTCTGAGCAGTACAGGATTGAAACCGAACTTTCAGCTTTTGTGATTCCGGACGAAGTTTCAGACACAGAACGTGCATATTTTTCTGCTTTACACCCACAGCTTACTGAAACTATGAACAAGTCTGTATGCGAAACAAAAAAAGCTTTTGATGAAAAAGAAAAGATAAGAGAAGAAATTTCAAAAAAAATATCTTCTCTTGTAGAATACAGAACGAAGGCTCAAAACCAAAACAATCGTATCGATGAAAAAGAGAAAGCTTTAAAAATATACAATGCACTTCTGTCAGAAAAAGATACAGTAACCAGCAAAGAAATAAATCTAAAGATTTTTGAAAAATCATACCACGGCGTATTTCCTTATGAAAAATCATTAAAAGATAAAAATAAGGAAAAAGAACAGGCGTGGAAAAATCTAAGTCTACTTAAATCAGAAGAAGTTAAGCTTCAGGATATTTTAAAAATACGAATTAAAGATTCTGAAGAAATATCAGAGCTTGATAAGAAAAAAACAGAACTTACCAAGAAGATTGGTGAAACAGAAAAAATCATTCCGGATTATGATAAACTTGAAAGTATCAGATTAGAACTGAAAAAACTTGAAACGGAAGAAACAAACCTAAACAGTGAAAAAGAAGGCCTTGAAAATTCACTTAAGAAAAATAAAGATAACTTTGCCAAAGCGGCTTTAATGATTGAAAAGCTTAGCAATGCAGGATCTGAATTTGAGATATCCCGAAATGAAGCTGAAAAAGCATCAAAAACACTTAAAGATATAACGTCTCTTGATGAAGAAATAAAAAAAATAATAGCTTCTGAATCAGAACTGGATAACATAAAAAAAGATGTTCTCGGTCAGAACAACACTTGCAGAGAATTAAGTGACAAATGGAATATGCTAAATCAGAAGTTCCTGAACGGTCAGGCAGCAGTTCTTGAAAAAGAACTTAAACTGAAAATCTCAGAAGAAGGAAAGGCTGTGTGTCCTGTATGTCATTGTGAAGTATCGTGTATAGATGAAAACAACATTCCTGACACAGATATTATTCCGGAAAAATCAGAGATTGATGCTGTGTGGAGTATGTACAACAAGGCAAATGAAGAATATAACAAAATTAAAAACAGAGCCGATAAACTCAGCGGAGAAATATCTGTAAGGAAAAATCAGATTGTTACTCAGGGAGAAGAGATTTTAGGAGACTGCAGCTGGGATATCCTTGCAGATAATAATTTAATAACAGAAAAAATATCTTCTTTCAGACAAAAATCAAATCTCTGTCATGACAGAATGAAAACTGCTGAAGAAAATCTTAAAAAGTTTAATACACTTACAGAGGGTCGAAAAAAACTTGAACCTGTAATTGCAGAAGAGGAAAATAAGCTGAAAAATGTTACTGAAATTCTTTCTGCTAAAACTGCTGCTGTAAGCGGGAAAAAATCAGAGATGGATACTCTGCGAAAGCAGTTGAGTTTTGAATCCCAGAAAGATGCTCTTGCATTCCTGAACAATCTTAAAAAAAGCGTTTTGGATATTGAGCAGAAAACAGATAGTCTGAAAACTGCTCTGAAGAGCGCAGAAGACAAATGCTCTGCTGTTTCCGGAAAGATAGAGACTATGCAGAAAAATTATTCTGATTTATCAAAGGCAACTGAACAGTTATATGCAGAATATACAGGAAAAATTTCTGAATACGGATTTGAAAGCGAAAATGAATATCATGTTTCATTGTCGCAGTGTGGAACAACTGATCCGGAAAAATGGATCTCTGAATGCCAGAATAATATAAACGAATACAGCAGAAGACTTCATTCAGCTTCAGAAATGCTAAAAAAACTTGAAGAAGAAACTTCAGGCTTTGAACGTGTAGATACTACAAAAATTTCTGAAGAAATTACTACAGGAGAGAATGAATTAAAATCTGTTGAACAGATTTGCAGGAAGCTCAATACTGTTTATACATCCAATAAGAAAATCTATGATGACATAACTCAGATTAAAGCCTCTCTTGAGAAAAGTCAGAAAGCATATGACAGAATTAAGCATCTGTCTGATATAGTAAACGGAACAGCAGGAGAAGGCGGAAAACTTAAATTTGAACGCTATGTTATAGGAAGTGTATTTCGCGAAATCGTTGAGCAGGCCAACTATCGACTTATCGAAATGAGCGGTGGTAAGTTTGAACTTGTTCACAGAATTGCGGCAGCCCGTAAAAACAGTGCCGCCGGACTTGAACTCAGCATTCAGTCTAATACCGGAACACAGCGTGAATCCGGTTCTGTTTCCGGTGGCGAGGCTTTTATGGTTTCTCTTTCACTTGCCCTCGGTCTTTCAGATGTCGTAAAAAATCACGCTGGTGGAATAAAGATGGATTCTATGTTCATTGATGAAGGATTCGGTTCACTTGACGGCGATAAACTGGACAAGGCCATGAATGTACTGAGCAGCCTTGCCGGAGATTCAAGACAGATAGGAATAATATCCCATGTTGAAAAACTTGGAGAGTGCATTCCGAAAAAGCTTCTGGTTAAAGGTTCTGACAGAGGAAGCAGCGTAAAAATAACAGTTTAAGTAAAAAACCAGGCAACACCTCAGTGTGTCGCCTGGTTTTTTTATTAATATTTGCCTTGCACATCCGTTCCCTGCGGTCACTCCGTGCATATCGGCACCGGTGAACGAAAAAATATTTTTTTCGTTCACTATAAATTTGATTATCTCCAGAAAGCTATTATCTGTTCCATCTTGTGAGCGATATTAGGGTATATAAACATATATTCCTGATATCTGAAAGCCTGATTTATTATCTGAATTCCTTCAACATAGATTACCCAGATTACTGAAAAACAAATAAAATATTTTATGAGTTTCTGTATGGTTTGATTTTTCGTTTTGTTGTATATAAACAGCATAATTGCATATGCACCGATTATTATTTCAACAGAGAAGTCGGCCATATATCTTACTGCGTATCCACTCTCCCATACAGAAGCGATAATTGCAAACGGAGCAATAAGACACGGTACAGCAATGCTCAGAGCTGCTTTTATTTTTGTTTTTTTGTCAGGAAGTTCCTTCAGTGCACGACAGGAAAAAATATAGAAAAATGTTGGAGGCACAAGCATAAACAGACCGGAGGAATTGAGAGTATTTACAATATCTACGTAAAAGAATCCGGTATTGCCAAGCTGCTGGAACTGAGTTCTGACAAATGGATAATCAGTCTGGAAAACAGGTATATTGAAAAGATAGTTATAAATCGCCATTGCTGAGAATTTGAAATGGAACTGCGATTTTGTAAAGTCGTTAATAGTCAGAGAATACTGAATGCCAAAATCAAAAACGGATCCGAATCTTACATAGTTATAAACCATCTGAGCTGCCCCAAGACACATCATAGGAATAAAAGCGCAAAGAAGATAAGAAACAGAAGATTTGTTTATAAGTTTTGCTGCTTTACCTGCTGATGAGACTTCAGCATTTATTTTAGGAACTGCCAAAAGCATAAACAATGCAGCACAGACACAGTAAAGAGCAAGAGTCGGACGACAGAGTACAGCTATTGAAAAAAACAGAGACGAAAGTGTTGTTTTTATTTTTGATATTTTTCCTTCACAGATAATATTTGATTCAAAAAGGAAGTATACAGCCCATGAGATAAAGGCGAGTCCGGCTGCAAGTGCATTTTCATAGAAGTCAGGTCTTCCTACGCTGTACCATACACCGCTTGAAATCTGAAGTATGAGGAGACAAGCGATTACTATTCCGGAAGGAGTGTCCCTGAACCATTTGCGTATAAATGACATATACATCATAGTTATGCCCGTTATAGCTATAAATGAGAAGATCAGAAGAGCAAGGCTGTCAGGACAATAGTATCCGGTAATCAGATTGTACGGCAGGAAAAGAAGAAATACCGGTGCTATACCATAATATGAATAATAATGTCCGTTATAATATACATGGTCCCATGAATAGCTTTTCCCTGAACTTTCACGTTCCTGTCTGTCATAAGGATTATCGAGATCTGTAAGAAAATCTTCAGGCTGATGTTCGAGGTAAACATGACCTGATTTGAATGCATCAACAAGTTCCTGAGAAACCTGATTTCCGCTTTCCTTATGAAGTTCCTCGGACCATGTTGAAGGAGAAATCTTGTAATCAATCATGAGAAATGAAATCAGAAGTGCGGATATTGTAATGATATATGCAAAGAATGAACAGAAACTTTTCGAATCTGAATATTTTCTTGCAAAAGCATTGCTGTTGATTATACAGTAAATAAATGTCCCGACCAGTACGATAAGCAAAAATCTAATATACTGAATACTGAAAGGAATAGGTGCATTGAGAATGATTTTGGTAAAGGTAATATCCTCTCCGTTAGGAGGGACGGCTCTGAACATTATTGAATCCACATTGCCGGAGAGATCGCAAAGTATGTAATTTGAATCCGGACATCCGGTTATTATTTCGGATTTTATAATATCTTTTCTGTATTCTTTTTTCTGTGTTTCATCTTTTATATCAATAAATATCTTTGATGCCTGAATAATAGGGTCATGAAAATCAAAATCAACAAATAAAGTTCCTACCGGGATATCAATGTCCGTAATTTCACACTGAAATTCTTTTTTTCCATTAAGGCTGATTTCTCCGCCATTTATGACGCCGTCCTGAACTATATGTATATCCTGTCTCTTATACACATCTCCGAGCCCACGAGACAGGCAGAAATC
>CAMCOJ010000062.1 GCA_945876405.1 uncultured Ruminococcus sp. | reverse complement strand
GCTATATTAAGGCTATATTGTCTGAAAATATCCTCTCAGAGATTAATTTCAGGTTTTCATAACCAAAAGTGATTTTGTTGTTTTCCTTTGGTGAAATCATCTTTTTCCTGTCCGAAATATAAAAACATACCTGCATATTCCCGGTACTGTTAAGCGGAATTCTGCTTATTACCTCCGGTAAATCCTTTTCAGATGTATTTATACAGAGTTTTTTTCGTGATACCAGAGATAAAAATTCATCTGATGTGAAAACAGAACTGATGATAATATTTCTGCTGCTGTCCTTGTCAGATATTCTGCCGGTCATGTAAAGTACAGATCCGGCAGAAATCTTACTGCCGAAATTTCTGCATGTATCAGGGAACAAAATACATTCAATACTGCCGGTCATATCTTCCGAAGTAAGGAAAATCATTTTATCCCCTTTTTTTGTCATATGTGTTTTCACTGTGCCGGCAACGCAGATAAGGGATACCTCTGAATTATCATTATATTTTACGGAGGAGTTTTCAGTTATCTCAGAAACTGACGGTATCCTGAGAAGTCTTCTGAAAAGTTCATACTGAGTAAGAGGATGACCTGACATATACATCCCGGTGGCTTCCTTTTCCATGGCAATCAGCTCTTCAAAGGAATATTCCGGCACATCCGGAATAAAACAATCATCCTTCGGGGAATCACCGAAAAGGTCAAGCTGTCCTTCAATAATACTGCTGTCAACAGATGTCAGTCCGGAGATATTTTCAATCATCTGTCTTCTGTTCAGACCGAGTCCGTCAAATGCACCCGCACAAATCAGGCTCTCAGTCATCCTTCTGCTGATTCCGAAAGACTTCGTCCTGAGGGCAAAATCACGTAGTGATTTGTATCTCCCGTTTTCATTTCTTTCAGAAATAATATTTACAACAATTGACCTGCCTATATTTTTTACTGCTGAAAGTCCGAAGATTATTCCTTCCGGTAAAGCAGTAAAATCCATACTGCTTCGGTTTACAGAAGGAGCAATAATCCTGACTCCCTCTGCTCTGCACTCATTCATATAATTCATGAGCTTACCGTTGTTTTTATCCATGCAGCCTGTCATAACCGACGCCATATACTCTTTAAAATAATGACATCTCAGATATGCAGTCTGATATGCAAGATAAGCGTATGCTGCCGCATGAGATTTATTAAATGCGTAGGATGCAAATGCAGACATACGGTCAAATATTTTACTTGCAGTTTTTTCCGGTATACCAATGCCTGTTGCGCCATGACATTCAGAATCCGGTTCGTCACTGCCGTATATAAACCTTTTTCTCTCTTTTTCCATCACATCATGTTTTTTCTTGGCCATTGCTCTTCGTACTATGTCAGCTTCCCCGTATGAGTAACCAGCAAGCTTTCTAAAGATTTCCATTACCTGTTCCTGATAAACAATGCATCCATAGGTAACCTCAAGAATGCTTCTGAGCTGCTCACAGTCGTATTTGATATTATCAGGATTATTTTTATTGTTTATATACTCCGGAACAGACTCCATAGGACCAGGTCTGTAAAGTGCAAGAGCCGCTGTAAGATCCTCTATGCTCTCAGGTCTGAGTTTAGTAAGCAGATTTCTTATTCCCCTGCTTTCAAACTGAAATACCCCTGAAGTTTTTCCCGCTGAAAGCATTGCAAATACTTCCTTATCATCAACAGGTACAGAATTTATATCAATTATTCTTCCTGATTCCCTGATTTTATTAATACAGTTATTGATTATGGTGAGATTTCTCAGAGCAAGAAAATCTATTTTCAGTATTCCAAGACTTTCAAGAACAGCCATAGGATACTGAGTTGTAATCATTTCATTACTTACCCGCAAGGGTACAAAGTCACTTACAGGGGCACTGGCAAGTACAATCCCTGCCGCATGGACAGATGTATTGCCGGGCATCCCCTCTATTCTCCGTGCCATGTCAATAAGCTTTTTTACTGTGGAATCAGTTTCATAGAGTTTCCTGAGTTTTTCTTCTTTTTCCATAGCCCTGTCAATAGTGATATTAAGCTCAGAAGAAATTAATCTGGCAGTACTGTCGCAGATACTGTAAGGTATTCCCATAGCTCTCCCTGCGTCTCTGACTGCACTCCTTGCAAGCATGGTATCAAATGTTATTATCTGTGCAATATGGTCTTTTCCGTACTTTTCGGCTACATATTCTATAACCTCTGATCTCCTGTCAACACAGAAATCTATATCGAAATCAGGCATGCTTACTCTTTCAGGATTAAGAAAACGTTCAAAGATAAGATTATACTTTACCGGATCAATTGCAGTTATCCCTATGCAGTATGCGCAAAGACTTCCTGCACCTGAGCCCCTTCCGGGACCTACGGGTATCCCCTGATTTCTGGCATATCTGATAAAATCCCATACAATCAGATAATAATCTGTATATCCCATCTCAGAAATAACTTTTATCTCATACTCCATTCTGCTGATAATTTCTGCAGAGGGATTTTCACCATATCTCTTTTTTAATCCCTTTAAACAAAGAGCTCTGAAATAACTAAGCTTATCAGTACCCTTTTCAAGAGGAAATTCAGGAAGTTGTGCTGCTCCGAAGTCTATTGTTACACTGCATCTTTCAGCAATCTCTGACGTAACGGTTACCGCTTTCGGAATATCACGGAAAAGTTCCGTCATTTCTGATTCACTTTTCATATAGAATTCATCTGATGGAAATTCCATTGAAGGATTATCAACCGTACTGCCTGTCTGGATACAAAGAAGTACCTTGTGAAGTTCTGCATCGCTTTTATTTATGTAATGAACATCGTTTGACGCAGCAAGCGGAATGCCCGTTTCATCTGAGAGCCTTATCAGATCAGGAATAATTCTTTTCTGTTCTTCCGTCCTGTGGTTCTGAACTTCAAGGAAAAAATTATCTTTTCCGAATATGTGCTGATATTTTAAAGCGGCATTTTTAGCTGAATCATAGTTCCCTGAGGATAACTCTGAAGCCACTTCACCGGCAAGGCATGCCGACATACAAATAAGACCTTCATGATATTTTTCAAGAAGGTCTGTATCCACTCTCGGCTTACCGTAGAATCCACTGATAAATCCTTCGGAAACAAGCTTAATGAGATTATGATAGCCCTGATTGTTTTCACACAGAAGAACAAGATGATAAGGTGTCTTGTCAAATTTATGCACTTTATCAAATCTCGTCCTCGGTGCAACATACACTTCACAGCCAATAACCGGTTTTATACCGGCTCTGAGGGCTTCGTTGTAAAATTCGACTGCCCCATACATAACTCCATGATCAGTAACGGCAACGGCATCCTGACCGAGTTCCGCTGCACGCTTTACTATATCTTTTATCCGGCATGCTCCGTCAAGAAGACTGTACTCACTGTGAAGATGAAGATGGACAAAATTACTCACTTTCCCTCATCTCCTCTCTAAGCTTATCAGCAATCTCCTTTATCCTCTTCAGACGATGATTAACTCCTGATCTGCCTATAGGAGGTTCAAGTATCTCACCAAGATCATTAAGGCTGAATTCAGGATACTCGAGACGTGCATCAGCTATCTCTCTGAGTGTAGCCGGAAGGCTGTCAAGACCCAGTTCACTTTCTATAAGACGAATATCCTGTATCTGATTTACCGATGCCGCACTTGTTTTGTTGCAGTTGGCTATATCGCAGTTCCGGGCGCGGTTAACCCTGTTCCTCACATCTTTCAGAATCTTTATATTTATTATCTCAAGAGTAGAACTCTGTGCTCCCATAAAAGTCAGAAGGTCTTCGATATTTTCACTCTCTTTAATATACAGAATATAATTATTCTTGCGTATAACACTCTTTACAGAAAAGCCGAATGAACTGAGCAATATTGATAAATCCTCACATAATTCTGCGGAATTAATTACAAATTCAAGATGATACCCGGTTTTTGGATCTGTGATACTTCCACAGCTGAGAAAAGCTCCGGCTATAAAATTGGAAATACTGTTATTGTCAATATTTTCTATGGAAATCCTGCGGCTGCAGGGAGTAATTCTGAAGAAATCGGCTACCGTCTGCACCGATTCAGCACCAGATACAGTAAATGAATACAAAGACGTACCGTTTTTGCGCTCCGCTATGTCTTCACTGATATTAAGAGTGTTTTTAAACATTTCTGACACAAGTGTCTTAAATATATCAGCAACTTCCCTGCTTTCAGACTGAAAGCATATCTCGTCTGAAGAAAATCTGTTGCAGAATATTATGAGGCCATAGAGACAAGCATACATTTTATCCTTGTCTGTAATTGCAGAAATAATTTCTGCTTTTACTTCATTTGAAAATGACAAAATAAATCTCCTTATGTTTTTGTGATATCCCTGTGTGAAGTACGAACTGAGTATCCCAGTTTCTCTATATAATCCGCCATCAGCTCAGCAAAAGTAACTGATCGGTGCTTACCGCCGGTGCAGCCAAATCCGATAATAAGCTGACTCTTTCCTTCACTTACATACAATGGAATCAGGAATTTTATAAGATCCTTAAGCTTATCCATGAGTATAACTGAATTATTAAAACTCATCACATAATCTCTTACTTCCTGATCTTTACCGGTAAGATTTTTAAGTTCAGGTATGTAGAACGGATTTGGCAGACATCTGACATCAAACACAAGGTCCGTTTCTGCAGATGTACCGTACTTAAATCCGAAGGACATAACTTTTATAAGAATTGAATCGTTTGAACTTTTAAGGAAAAGATTTACAAGTGACTCTCTGAGCTGTGAAGTTTTCAGATATGATGTGTCAATAAAGTAATCAGCAATACCTCTAAGGCTGTTGAGTTTATTTCTCTCATACTGTATGGCTTTGGCAAGACATCCGTCAAACTCAGCATCAAGTGGATGCTTTCTTCTTGTTTCCTTATATCTTTTTATCAGAACGTCATCACTTGATTCAAGATAGAGTACTTTAAAATCAAAGTGCTCGTCTTTCATCTGTTCTATCGATGAAAGAATTTCTTCTGAAAACATATCTCCGGAGCGAATATCAATTGCAAGGGCTATTTTATTCATATTTCCGTCACGGCATATATCGACAAATTTTGAAATAAGCTGAGGAGGCATATTGTCGATACAATAAAATCCAATATCTTCAAGTATATTCATAGCACTTGATTTTCCCGAACCGGAAAGGCCTGTAACAATAATAAACTGCATTCTGATCATCACTCCAGAAAAAAGATTAGTGTAAAGTTTGTATGATAAAATTTTATCTGAGAATCTCCGGTTCGAGTTCAAGCTCATATCCGGTATCTGTTTTTACTTTTTTCCGCACTTCTTCAACAAGCTGCATTATATCGTCAAAAGTTGCATTTCCCTTGTTAATTACGAAGCCGCTGTGTTTTTCGCTTACCTGTGCATCACCTACTGAGAATCCTTTGAGTCCGCACTCTTCAATAAGTGCAGCAGCGAAAGCTCCCTCCGGTCTCTTGAAAGTACTTCCGGCACTTGGATAGTTAAGAGGCTGTTTTTCCCGTCTCTTTGAAATCAGTGTTTCCATCTTCTGTTCGATTTCACTGACAGTGCCCTTTCTGAGTTTAATCCTTACCCTGAGAATAATCCTGCCGGAATTCATAAATGCACTGTGTCTGTATGAAAGATCCATATTTTCCTTCAGTATCGTACGGATACTTCCGTCCGTATCAAGGTAATCAGCCGATACAACCACATCTGACATTTCCCCGCCGTATGCACCTGCATTCATATACAGCGCACCGCCGACAGTTCCCGGAATGCCGTATGCAAATTCAAGTCCGGTATATCCTTCGTTTTTTGCTGCTATGCACAGCCTGCTCAGCATAAGTCCGGCCTGACATACGATTGTACCGTCATCTATACTGAGTATTTTTGAATAATCATTTCCGATTATTATGACTGCACCGTCAAAAAATCTGTCATCAGCGATTATATTGCTTCCGTTACCCAGAACAGCGTATTTTACACTGTTTGAACGACAGAAACCGACAATTCCGGAAAGTGACTCATCGCTGTTTACAAAAACGGCAATTTTGCATTTTCCGCCTATTCTGAAAGTTGTGTGTTCCTTAAGGGATTCGTCAAGTTTATATGAACAGCCGAAACTGTCACATAATGATATCAGTGCATTTGTGTATGACATTTATAATCACTCCATGTTTGTCATTTGGTATTACAGGTCTCTTATTATGTCTGTTCCCGACTGTTCCATACCAAGTCTGTCAAGCAGTTCATGAGCTGCGTTGTATCCCATCTTTTTCTGTCTGTTGTTCATAGCTGCAACTTCAAGAATAACTGCAAGATTTCGGCCCGGTTTTACAGGAATAGTAGCAAGAGGAACGTTTACGCCAAGAATCGAAACATATTCGTTGTCAATTCCCATACGGTCATAAAGCTTTTCGGGATTCCAGATTTCGAGTTCAACAACAAGGTCAATCTTCTCAGTAACCTTTACTGCACCAACACCGAAAAGTCTGCGTGCATTAATAATTCCGATACCGCGGAGTTCAAGAAAATGTCTGATATTGTCCGGAGAAGTTCCGACAAGACTGATGTTTGATACCTTTCTTATCTCAACAGCGTCATCGGCTACAAGTCTGTGTCCTCTCTTTACAAGCTCAATGGCAGTTTCGCTCTTTCCGACGCCGCTCTCACCGAGAATAAGCACACCTTCACCATATATCTCTATGAGAACACCATGGCGTGTTATTCTTGGTGCAAGATTAAGATTAAGAAACGCGATAAGAGCTGCTACAAAGTTTGAGGTACTGTCCTTTGATCTGAGAACAGGAATCTGCTCTTTTTCTGCAAGTGTCAGAAGTTCAGGAAAACATTCGAGTTCTCTGGTTATTATAAGTGCAGGAATCTTTGTTGAAAAAAGCTTTGCAATAATATCCGTACGCTTCTCCTCTCCGATCGAAGCAAGATAAGCAAATTCTGTTTTTCCTAAAATCTGTATTCTTTCAGGATTGAAATATTCATAGAAATTCATAAGCTGAAGGCCCGGTCTGTTTACTTCATTTTCAGAAATAAGAACCTCTTCAGCAGGCCGCGGCATATAAAGCTGCTCAAGTTTAAGCTCATCGATAATCTGCTGCAGTGTTACTGTAAATTTGTTCTGTGACATAAAAACACCTCTTCTTTTATAAAATTATCCGTATAATCTGCAAATGCTGTTATAAATATTATACCTTATTATTGACAATTTTTCAACCCCATTAGTGCACGCAGTTTTGGGATTCATAATGTTATGAAAAAATTTTTTAAAAATTTTCAAAAAAAGTGTTGACAAACAGAATAAAGCATGATATAATTAATATCGTTGTCACGGACGAAACGAAGTCCTGAGAACGATGAGGTATTAGCTCAGTTGGCAGAGCATTTGACTTTTAATCAAAGGGTCTGGGGTTCGAATCCCCAATACCTCATATAACTTTTAAAGTTAATAATCATGCGTCTGTAGCTCAGTTGGATAGAGTGACTGGCTACGAACCAGTAGGTCGGGGGTTCGAGCCCCTCCAGGCGCACCAAAAGAACACTTCGTCTGAAGTGTTCTTTTTTGTTTATAAAAAAATTCATGACTGTATAAACAGTCATGAAAATCTTTCTCTGTACTGATTGGGCGTATAACCTGTTATTCTGCGAAACTGCTGCATAAAATATTTTTCGTTATCAAAACAGCACCTGTCAGATACCGAGGCAATATTCATTTTTGATGAAACAAGATAATATTTTGCAAGCATTATTCTCATCATGATACAATCCTGATGGAAACTAATTCCGAAATATTTTTTGTACATAACTCTGAAGTAACCGCTGCTTATGCAGAATTTTCTGCAGGCTTCCTCAGCGGTTATATTTTTTTCCGGAGAAAAATATATCATACTTCTGAGACCGACAAAATCTGAATATCCGCTGTCATTCTGCAAATCAGTAAATTCCGGTATGCTTTTTTCAGCTTTTTCAAGTTCAGAACTGAAATCGGATTTTCCCTCTGTTGAAAAAAGATGACAGAGATTATCTCCGTATATATTTTTTTCTCTGAAAAACCCATACAGACGAACCCGAAGTTTTTCCTCAAAAATGCTCATCTCTTCAGAATTACCGGTAATTATCTCTGACACTGCAAAAGTATTGCGGTCAAGCCGGGCACATATCTTTCCGCGCTCCGATGATATTTCCCTGATTATTTCGCTGATTCCAAGAATAAGCGCTGCGGCGGATTCCTGCATGTTAATTTCTACTGACAGCAGCGTATTTACGGGATTCAGATGAATGATCATTATACTGAAAGAATCTTTCCCTGCGTTTCTCAGTGCGATATTCATTTCATTCACAAATCCGTCTCTGTTGTTAAAACCTGTCAGGGAATCACGGAATTCGGACAGATTCTGACAACGCATAAGATAACTTATATCATTTTTCATTCTGAGAAATTCGAGTGCATTCGCCACGATGTTGTTCCAGTTACGGAACGACTCACCGAAACACTTTACCTTATCATACCTTACTATCATGTATCCGAAATCCTGGTCCATAAAGAAAACCGGACAGCAGTAATATGCATTAGGTTTATTTTCATTATGAAGTTCATCAGGAAACATAGTGTTTCTTCTGAAGTGAACAGGCGGAGCAATATCCCTGTATATATCGGAAATAGTGTAGCAGACCACACCTTCTTTCCCCTGAAAATTCTTCTTTCCTGTTTCAGAGGAAACACACCAGTCATCATACAGGCACAGATAAAGTCCTGAAAGATCAGGGATAAAATACGAATGCCTTTTAAGTGCTGCTATAAAATCAGAAATACTCATTGATTCTGTAAGAAACTGCTCAAGCATACCGGTATCGTTCAGTGTGGAATAGTAAGACTGTATTTTCTTTTCTCTGATTTCCGAGGAAATCTGATTATAATCAGCACCGCATGAACAGCTGTCGCCCGGAATAAATTCCCCGTCCATTCTGAACTCAGATTCATTTTCCTTATTGTTTATTTTATTGTAAAGCATAACTACAGCCTGCCGGCCAAGTGATTTTCTGTTCCTGTGAAAAGTTGTCAGTACCGGATAATGATCAGTACGGCCTCCGATATACTCATATCCGGTGACTGTTACATCTTCGGGTATTCTTATACCGCGGCTTACGAGTGTATCGCAGAGTGCGTATGCCATGTAATCATTAGTGCATAAAACCGCCTGAGGAAGAGGCCGCATTTTGTCCGCATATTCTTTTGCCGTTTTTTCACCTGATGTAATCCAGAAATCGCCGTGTATCACTTTATCTTCGCAAAATTCTATTCCGTGATTCTTAAGAGATTTCCTGTATCCGTTTACTCTTTTTTTGGAATCCGCATTTTCTTTTGGTCCGGTAAGAATATCAATATCGTTAAATCCGTGAACATCAATCAGATGGTCTGTGATCTTTTCGATATCTTTTTCAGTATCACTGTTCACTGTTGTATATTTTGTATCCCCTGCCCCTATGCAGACAACAGGGACTCCGCTTTTATCAATCAGCTCCATGACATCGTTTCTGAGTTCCGGGTTCATAAACGAGTCATCTGTAAATATTATTCCGTCATGTTTTCTTGAATTGATTATATCGTATATACTGTTTTCATGAGTAATAAATGAATTGTATTCTGATGCATTA
>CAMCOJ010000061.1 GCA_945876405.1 uncultured Ruminococcus sp. | reverse complement strand
TTTCATCTGAATTTAAATCTTCTTCGAGATTTCCGTAATTCGGAATATCAGTATTGTCCTCTTCACCGACTATTCCGCCCGGATCAACCGGTGAGCCGTCTGTCTGATAGTGAATGTACTGATTCTGTTTTATGCCCTCATGATTCTCATCATCATTTTCAAGGTATTCCTTTACTTCTTCATTAACCTTGTCATAGTCAATTTCAACTGAAGCAACGGCAATTACATCATCCTCACCGTATATCGGAGCAAGAATCCTGCGGGCATTTTCCTCGTACTGATTCTTGATCATATTGCGGTAGTTAATGCGGTTTTCATCGCTGAATGAATCCTCTTCTTCAGGCATCTGTTCAAGAGAAAGGAGCTCCTTGCCTGTAGCTGCATTTACAACTGATACATCTTCAGGAAGTATCTGCTGTGCACTGTAGGCAACGATATTTTTTACTGCACTTACCTGTTCAGGTGTAAATGAATCAGGATTTTCAAGCGTAAGCATAACACTTGCAGTTGCCTTTTCTTCTTCTTCCTCCCAGACATAATTTGTCTTTTCAGGTAAGCTGATTGTAACAATTGCACCTTTGACTCCGTCTATACGTTTGAGTGTAGTCTGGATTCTGTCCTGAAGTTCGAAACGAAGTGTCTGCTTCTTTTCAAACTCACTCATCGTCATCTTAAGATTGTCAAAAAATGTTCCGTATGAAGGTGTGGACTGAGGATAGCCCTTTTCTGCAAGTTTATAAACGAGATTATCCCATTCTTCCTTTTTAACTTCAATCTCACCCTTGCTGTTTATCTTTGTTTCAACTTCCATATTTTCAAGTTCAAGATAAACTTCAGAGGCTTCTTCAGTAGACATATCAGGGAAAAGCACAACCCATTTGTCTGCATTTTTATTAAGAACTATCGTAAGAACTACTGCACCGATAACTATTACTGAGACTCCGGCAATCAGAAGAATTTTGATTGTTTTTGTCAGTCCGTTCCAGAATCCTTTTATCTTATCCAGTATCGGTTTAATTTTTTCCTTCATTATTATAAATCATACTCCATCTCATTTTTCAAAAGACTAAAATCATATCTGCATCTGTACTATCTCTTTGTACGCGTTTACTGCTCTTGTTGTAATCTGAACAGCAGTTTCTATGGCAACTGATGCCTTTGTTGCATCAATCATCGCACCTTCTATATCTTCGGTCTGTCCCATGGAAACAGCATACGCACTGTCAAGTGATTTTTGTTCAAGATCCTTTACATTCTGAATCTTCTGTTTTAAAGTTTCAGAAAAAGAAAGTTCTGAATTTTCTTCGTTTGATGAAAGATTGTTACTGTCTTTATCAAGAGAGCTGACTGTCGGCATGGACGTCAGCGGAGTAATAAATGTTGTACTGATCATTATATTCCCTCAAATCCTTTTTATAGTTTTATCTGCCTATTTCGAGTGCCTTTGATGCCATCGCCTTTACTACACTGAGAGCAGCTACGTTAGCTTCATACACCCTTGTTGATTCCATAAGGTCAAGCTGTTCTTCCGTATTGTTTACGTTCGGATAGTAGATATATCCGTCTTCATCAGCTTCCGGATGAGTCGGATCATAAACCGGTTTAAAATCCTCCTGACTCTCCACAACCTGTGTAACTCTGACACCGCCGCCTGAAACCGCATCAAGTGTTTCGCTGAATGTCTGAGGACGGGTCTGGAAAATAACCTGCTTTCTGCGGTACGGATCTTCTCCGTTTTTTCCGATAGTAAGCTGGTTTGCTATATTCTGTGTGATAATATTTGATCTGAATCTTTCCGCTGTCAGTGCTGAACCGACAATATTAAGAGAATTTAAAAATGCCATAACATGAATCCTCCTTATTTGAAGCTTGCGTTTGTAAGTACATATCTGTAGTCAGAAATAACAGAGTTCATTTTCTGAATCGTTGCTGCCTGCTGAATATATGCGCTGTAAAGCTCAAGGTTTTCATTTTCAATATCGACATTGTTTCCGTCAACCAGCACTTCAACATTATCCTTTGTACCAACTTCAGCCTGGAAACTGTATTCCACTCTGTCCTTGTTATCTGACAGATCCATCTGGTTTTCCATAGTATTCTTAAACGAAAAAGTTTTCATTTTATAATCCGGAGTGTCCATGTTTGCGATATTGTGAGTGTGTACCTGCTGTTTAACAGACATGGCCTTTATTCCGCTTTCCATCGCCTTAAACTGTAATGAATCAAAAACCACAACTATCCCCCCACGATAAATAATATTTATTTCATTATACAATAAAAAAACAGAAATTTCAAGTAAAGACTGTAAATTTATACGAATATATATTATTTGTTTTTCAAATCTGCTGTTTTACACAAAAAAGACCCGGAAGAATTTTCATTCTACCGGGTGATTTTCTTGAGTTTATTAATCTTGTGTTTTATGATTAATACTTACGCTTACGAGCTGCTTCGGACTTCTTCTTACGCTTTACCGAAGGCTTTTCGTAGTGTTCTCTCTTACGAACCTCAGCGATAACGCCATCCTTTGCGCATGATCTCTTGAAGCGCTTGAGTGCTGTATCTAAAGATTCGTTTTTACCAACACGAACTTCTGCCACTTTATTCCCTCCCTTTGCCACTAAGACAGAGGTTTATGCTAAACCATTACAATCTGATATATCAGACCATAATGTCAGTCATCAAAAAATTGTTTATCTCCTCTGTTATAAAGCCGAAATGATTTTACGCCGTGTACCAAGCGGTTATAAAATCATCCGCTCTAACGTTGTATGAATAATACAAATTTATTTTACCATACAAAACACAGGGTTGTCAAGTATTAAATTAGCAATGCACTCTTTTTGTTATTTTACTACAAAATTAACCAGCTTGTTTTGTACATATATTTGTTTTACTATGTTCTTGCCTTCAACTGCTTCTGCAAGCTTAGCGTCCTTAAGAGCAAGTTCGAAAGCTTCTTCCTTTTCAGTTCCGACAGGAATCATTATCTTTGACTTAAGCTTACCGTTTACCTGAAGTACAATCTCAACTGAATCGTCTGTGCAAAGCGACTCATCATATGTAATCCAGCTCTGCTCACTGAGCATCTTTCCGAATACATTGCTGTAAATCTCTTCAGCGATATGAGGAGCAAAAGGATAAAGCATAATGGCAAGTGCGCCAATCTCTCCCTTTGTAATGCTTCCTGCACTGTAAATCTCATTAATAAGTGCCATCATAGCTGCAATAGCTGTGTTGAACTTCATAGCTTCGATATCTTCAGTTACCTTCCTGATTGTTTTGTGGAATGATGAACGAAGCTTGTCGCTGTATTCCTCGCTGTCAGTTACCATATCCTGAAGTGCCCACACTCTGTCTGCAAATCTCTTGCATCCCTTTATGCTGGAATCGCTCCACGGAGCAGCCTTTTCGTAGTCACCCATGAAGAGAACATAAAGTCTGAGTACATCTGCGCCATATTCCTTTACAACATCGTTAGGATCGATAACATTTCCTCTTGACTTGGACATCTTTTCGCCGTCAGGTCCGAGAATAAGACCCTGAGCTGTTCTCTTTGCATACGGTTCTGAAGTCGGAACAAGACCAAGGTCATAGAGGAACTTGTGCCAGAAACGGCTGTAAATCATATGACGTGTTACGTGTTCCATTCCGCCGTTGTACCAGTCAACAGGCATCCAGTATCTGAGTGCTTCCTGTGATGCAAATTCGTTATCGTTCTTCGGATCACAGTAACGGAGGAAGTACCAAGATGAACCTGCCCACTGAGGCATGGTATCTGTTTCACGCTTTGCATCTCTGCCGCACTTTGGACATTTGCAGTTTACAAAGCTGTCGATCTTCGCAAGAGGACTCTCACCGTCTGTTCCCGGTTCAAAATTCTCCACCTCAGGCAGTCTGAGAGGAAGCTCCTCATACGGTACCGGAACTATTCCACAGTGTTCGCAGTGTACAATCGGAATAGGTTCGCCCCAGTATCTCTGACGGTTAAACGCCCAGTCCTTCATCTTAAACTGAACGCCCTTTTCGCCGCAGCCAAGCTTTTCAAGAATTTCAAGAGCTTTTGCAATTGCGTCCTTTTTATTTGAAATGCCGTTAAGCTCACCTGAGTTAACAAGCTCGCCTTCACCGGTATATGCTTCCTTAGTGATATCTCCGCCTTTGATTACTTCGATTATGTCAATGCCGAATTTTTTTGCAAAGTCATAGTCTCTTGTATCATGAGCCGGAACAGCCATGATTGCGCCTGTACCGTAACCCATCATTACATAGTCTGAAATGTATATCGGAATCTCCTTGCCTGTTACAGGATTTACAGCTGTAAGTCCTTCAATCTTAACACCGGTCTTGTCCTTTACAAGCTGTGTTCTTTCGAATTCGCTCTTCTTTGCACATTCATCCCTGTAAGCATCAAGTTCAGCGATATTTGAAATACTGTCCCTGTACTTCTGGATAACCGGATGTTCAGGAGCAATTACCATAAATGTTACGCCGTAAAGTGTATCCGGACGTGTTGTGTATATACGGAGTTTTTCGTCGTTTTCCTTAATGCTGAAGTTTACAAATGCACCTGTTGACTTACCAATCCAGTTTTCCTGCTGAAGTTTAACGTTAGGAAGATAGTCAACTTCCTCAAGGCCCTGGAGGAGCTTGTCTGCGTATTCTGTAATACGAAGGTACCATACTTCCTTTGTCTTCTGAATGATATCACTGTGGCACACGTCACACTTACCGCCCTGTGAGTCTTCATTTGAAAGAACTACCTTGCAGCTCGGGCAGTAGTTAACACTTGTCTTGTCTCTGAAAACAAGTCCGTTTTCAAACATCTTAAGGAATATCCACTGTGTCCACTTGTAGTATCCCTCTTCAGTTGTATCCACAACTCTTGACCAGTCAAATGAAAAACCAACGGTTTTGAGCTGATTAGTGAACTTTTCGATATTTCTGTCTGTTACTATTCTCGGGTGGATGTTGTCCTTGATAGCTGTATTCTCAGTAGGAAGACCGTATGCATCGAATCCGATAGGGAAAAGTACATTGTAACCTTCCATTCTTCTCTTTCTGCTTACTACTTCCAGTCCTGAATATGCTTTGATATGACCAACGTGCATTCCGTGTCCGGATGGATAAGGGAATTCAACAAGGGCATAGAACTTTGGCTTTGAATAGTCATTGCCCGCTTCAAAGCATTTTTTTTCTTCCCATATTTTCTGCCATTTTGCCTCTATCGCAGCAAAATCATATTTTTTCATAAGTTTCTGCTCCTTAATTGATTATTTTAACAACTCTTCGATATCAACGTGTTCGCCGTCAGCCCAGAGTCTTTCAAGCTGATAGAATTCACGTGTTTCCTTGTAAAATACATGAACGATTATATCCGAATAATCTATAACTATCCAGTTTGAACCGTTATGTCCCTCTGTTCTTGCCGGCTTTATTCCTTCCTGTGATAGCTGAAATTCAACTTCGTCGGCAAGTGTGCGTGTATGTGTTGTACTTGTACCGTTTGCTATTACAAAATAGTCAGAAAGTACTGTAAGGTCTCTTATTCCGAGAACTTCAATATCCTCAGCTTTTTTTGAATCAAGAACCTTTACGATTTTTTTAAGCTTTTCCTGTATATCCATTATATCAATCCTTTCAGTTAAAATATTATGTTTATTATTCAAGTGTATTGGCGTCTTCCCTGAACGGAATATCCGGAACATCTCCGTTTGCAATATCAGCAAAATTACTGCTGTCATCATCATAGTATGTTGCTGTATGCTTTACTTCATTTATATTAAGATCCTCCGCATAAAGATTTTCCTGATACGGTCTGAAATATTCGTTGAGCATATTTACAGTTTCTTCCTCGTGTATTGAGTAACCGTAGTATTCGTTGATATCACCCGGTTCAAGATCTTCACCCGGAACCATTCTGACTGTAACGTTTTCCATAGAAACTGTCTGTGCAAAGTCACAAAGCTTTCCTATCTCACTCATATCAAGGTCAGACATGAGATAATTTCTGAGAGTCGGGTAGACAGTGAGAAATTTCAGAGTGCCAAGATTCTTTACCTTTTGCATAGCAGCAGCAAGGAAAACTCTCTGTGCACGGATTCTCGCAATATCCCCCTCAAGGTAATCATGACGGAAACGAACAAACCATTCAGACTGTTCGCCGTTAAGAACCTGCTCTCCCTTGTATATTATCTTGTCTGATTCGTATATGATGTCATAAGGAACATTTATCGGAATTCCTCCAAGAGCGTCCACAACCGGAGGAACATCGGTACACTTTATCGCCATGTAGCTGTCAACCGGTATACCGAAGAGTTCTCTTACACATGTTACAACCTTGTTGATACCGTTGGAACCGCTGCAGGTACCTTCGGAATACACACTGTTTATCTTGCCTGTATCTGCATTGGTATATTCACTTCCGACATAGCAGTCTCTCGGAATCTGCAGGATATTTATCTTTGCAGCATTGAGATCAAAAACTGCAAGAAGCATAATATCTGTATTAAGCCCTTCTTCGTCCATACCCAGACAGAGAACTGTGTACTGTCCTTCAATATACTGTCTCAGATCCAGACCGTCATAAACTGCATCAGGACCTGTCGGCTTAATAAGATATGTATTTGAGTCCTCTTCAAGTTCTCCGTTATTACTCATAAACGGCTGTTTTGCCGAAATGACTGATTTAACCATGGCACTGCCAAGAAACCAGAGTACCGCAAGCGTTACAAGGAGCAGAACAATGTCTCTGAAAATTCTGAATTTATTTTTCTTTACCATAATCATTTCCTTTCCTGAACACGTCTGGTTTCTCTTGCAGCATACTGATTATAGGCTTCCAGAGTATACTCCGGAATCATACCCTTCTTGTCCGTTACGGACTCAATGGAAAAAATAAGTGCCTCCAGCATCACTCTGTCCATATCCTGATATGCAAGTTTTCTGAATTTTTTTACATCCTTATATGATCTGTCCGCTGAAATCAAATCTCCTATATAGACTATCTCTTCAAGTCTTGACATATTCGCTCTGCCTATTGTATGGAAACGAACCGCGTTTATAATATCCTCATCTCCGACCATAAGTGAATCTCTTACGAATCCTGCACCGGCAACAGCATGCCAGAGTGCTTTGGTTTCTGTTTCTGCCACTGTCATACTCAGGTCACTGTCGATTGCCATCTGTTTAAGCTCCGGAGCAGGAAGTTCCTTGCACACATCATGGACCAGTCCGGCAAAATACGCTCTGTCCTCATCTTCACCATATGTTCTGGCAAGTTTCCTGCACTCATCGGCAACATTAACAGAATGAGTAAATCTCTTTTCTGAAAGATGGTTTCTTAGAAAATCCTTTATATTTTCAACGTCAAACAACTAAAATCACCAGCCTGCTAAATATATAAATTCTTCAGTCTAATATATTGTACTACTTTTTCAGGTAAATAGCAAGAATATTTTTCCCCGTTTCTTATCCTTCTGCGTATCTCCGTTGAAGATACCGGATACGGACGGGAACTGATTATTTTTATTTTCCCGAATCCGGACAGCTCCTCTGCCTTCCGGACAAGCTGTTCTGAATCATCATATTCTCTGGGAACGACTGCCAGAGTCACTTTTTTCAGTATATCCTCAAACCTGAACCACTTTTCAAATGAAAGAAGCATATCACTTCCGGTCAGAAGAAAAATCTCCTCATCAGGATAAAGCTCTGAAAAATGCTCAACTGTATAGTATGAATAGCTTTTCCCACCCTGATTTATTTCAAAGAGTGATACCTCAAAATTTTCTTTTCCCTCAGCGGCAAGCCGGCACATCTGAACTCTGTCTTCACAGCTGCAAAGCTCTCCGGCCTCCTTATGAGGAGGAATATTTGAAGGAATAAGTATCAGCTTTGAAAGTCCAAGTTCGGATACGGCTTCCTCTGCAAGATGAATATGACCATTATGCACGGGATTAAAAGTTCCTCCGAAGAGACCAATACGAGCCATATCAAAGCTTTATATCTATAACCGGGTCTTTTGGATTTCTCTTAAAGAGAACAAATCTGCTTCCGACAACCTGAACAACATCTGCACCTGTCTTTTCGGCAATCTCATCAGCAGCTTCCCTCGCTGTGTAAGGGCTGTTGTCAAGTACTCTGAGCTTTATAAGTTCTCTTGCACGAAGAGCATCATTTACCTGTGTAATAAGTGTATCCTGAATACCGTTTTTTCCCACCTGAAATATTGTTTCGTATGTGCTCGCAATTCCTCTGAGCACGGATCTCTGTTTGCTTGTAAGCATATTATCAGCCTTTCTTATTCGTAATAGTTTCGGAAAATTTTCTTAGTGCGTCCGCTCTGTGACTTACCGAATTCTTTTCTTCAGCAGAAATCTCGGCAAACGATCTGTCACCGTACATAAATACAGGATCATATCCGAATCCGTTTTCACCGCGCGGCTCTGTTCCTATATATCCCTCGCAGGTGCCTCTTATCACAGTTTCAGTGCCGTTTTCATCTATAAAGCAGATTACACATACAAATCTTGCTGTACGCTTTTCCTTTTCAACCCCTGAAAGTTCAGAAAGAAGCTTTGAGCATCTGTCCGCATCAGTGGCATTTTCACCGGCATACCTGTGTGAATATACCCCCGGTGCCCCGTTAAGATAATCAACCTCAAGACCGCTGTCATCTGAAATGACCGGCATTTTCATTTTTTCGTAAACTGCCTTTGCCTTAAGAACTGCATTTTCTTCAAATGTAGTTCCTGTTTCCTCAACATCAAAATTACATCCGGCTTCTGACTGTGAAATCACTTCATAGCCAAGCGGAGCAGTAATTTTTCTTATCTCTTCAAGTTTATGCTTATTGTTTGAAGCAAGAATTATTTTCATAGTTTATTCCTTATCCTTTTTCTTTTTTCTTCTGAAAATATCGAAGAATGATTTTTTCTTTACCGGTTCTTCAGTCTCTGTATCTTCTGAAGATTCTTCTGTTTCTTCCTCAGATGCTGGTTCTTCCTCCGATTTCTCTGCTTCTTCCTCAGCTGCTGATTCTTCAGACGGTTCTTCCGGTTCTTCCTCAGCTGCAGGTTCTTCTGAAGGTTCCTCTGTTTCTTCCTCAGCTGCAGGCTCTTCCGGAGATTCTTCTGTTTCTTCCTCAGCCACAGGTTCTTCTGCCTGTTCTTCCACTTCTTCCTCAGCAACAGATTCTTCTGAAAGTTCTTCTGTTTCTTCAGGCTCGCTGAGATTAACAGTTCCGTCAAGCACCTCGTCTCCGAACAGCGCATTTACAAAATCGGCACTGCTGAAATCCTGAAGGTCATCTATCTTTTCGCCAAGTCCTATGAGCTTTACAGGAATATCAAGTTCATTTTTTATAGAAATAACGATACCGCCCTTGGCTGTTCCGTCAAGCTTTGTAAGCACAATACCTGTTATATCAGCCACTTCACTGAATAATCTTGCCTGATTAACTGCATTCTGACCGGTTGTCGCATCAAGTACAAGAAGAATTTCCCTTGAACAGCCTTCAGCCTGCTGTGTAACGATACGGTTTATCTTTGCAAGTTCATCCATAAGATTCTTCTTGTTGTGAAGCCTTCCTGCTGTATCAACAACAACAACATCACAGTGTCTTGCCTCTGTCTCTTATACACATCTGACGCTGCCGACGATACTCCTTGTGT
>CAMCOJ010000060.1 GCA_945876405.1 uncultured Ruminococcus sp. | reverse complement strand
TTGTTATATCCATCAGAAATGGCAAAACCTTCAGTTTCAATTCGGTTGTACCGTCTTTTTTTATTTCAAAGTCATTTTCGGATATTTTTTTGTCAAGAATATTTTTATAAAACTTTGCAGGAGTAACTGATGAATTAACATTTTCAATTCCAGTAAGATGTAAAAAATTGTCATCTGTTGCCCGTGTTTCTATGATTTTGGGCAAATTAACATTTCCATATATTATTAACAGATTTTTGTTTTTTAGATTCTGTTCGAAAAGTTGAGCAGATTTATACATTATATCGATAATTTCTCTTTTTTTCATATGTTCTCCTTAATAAAAAAAGAGAAGAAAACTTTGCCGCAGCTAAAGCTCCTTCTCTTTTGTTGTGACTGATTTTTCTGTTGTCCGCCAACCGTCCGTCACATTCGTACGGCAATATTTCAGGTTTTTCTGTTGCCTGCCAACCGTCCGTCACATTCGTACGGCAATAATTTCGGATTTTTATCGTGTCAGTCCACGTTAGCAACTTATAGTTGTCCTAATTATATTATATGCGATTTTTTGAAATTTGTCAAGTGTTTTTTATTAGTCGCAATTCATCCCGCCACCTATAGAGGTGGGGGACTTCTTGCTAATAAAGGTGAAAACCAATACCTGACAAACAGCTCCGGAATATTTCTTCCGGAGCTGTTCGCATATTTAAGTCAGATCAACCTTTTATTATTTAAAATATTTCGCTTTTTCAAAGTCAAGCTGTTCTGAGAAAGGGTTGAATCCCAGGTCAGAGACATTTTTTCTGTATATGAGGAAGAGTTTTCTGTAAAACAGAGGAATGTAGTCGCCAGCCTCCATAACAGCGTTCTCTGCATCACGGTATATTTCACATTTTATGTCGTCTCTTATGCAGGAAAGAGAGGTGTCAAGAAGAGATTTTGTTTCGTAAGCATCATCTTCATTATATATTTCATCAATAACATTTCTGAGGTAATAATAAACTGAACTGTCATCGGAACTGATCTCGGCAAATGCCATGAAGTATTCGCCCACTTCAAGTCTGCTGTAGTATTCATCCTCTTCCACATAATCCGTCCTGACATATATTCCAAGTTCATCCTGCCAGTCATCGACTATCTTTCCTATAACGCCGGCTTCCGATTTGTTCATAACAAGTATGTTTACTCCGTCCGGATAATCACGGTTAATCCTGTCAACCACATCCGGAAGCATTTCCTCTGTATCCGCTGAATAGAAGTCGTAGGAAATGGCAGGGTACTGTTCTCTGAACACATTGTCTCCCACATAAAGACTTCCCGGAATAATTCCGTATGCAACCTTAAAATTCTCAGGTGCAACAGACTCAAGTCCCTTTCGGTCAACAGTAAGGGAAAGCATCTTTTTTATATCGCTGTCTATATTAAGATTTTTATTGAATATGATTCCGTATGATGTGGTCTCGTAACTTTTAACATCTATAGCTCCCATGAAGGACTTTTTCTGGGCGGTTTCAGATACAAAGCAGTCTGTTACCGACGCAGTAAAGTTTTCAGCAGCTGCTGCACTGTCACGCTCTATAATGAAAGTAAGCATGTACGGATAAACCCTGTCATTTGCAGAATTTTCGTAGTTGCGTTTCATATAGATAAGATTATCCGAACCATAAGGGTCATATGCCCACTGTGAAATATAGAAGGCACCGTTTGATATTACAGATTCATCATCAAGTCCATAGCGTGCCTTAGTTCCTTCAAAGAAACGCTTGTTACACGGCATGGCCGGTGAAGTTGTCAGCAGATAGAGAAATTCTGAATTCGGCTCATCAAGGCAGAAAACAAGCTCTGTGTTGTTTACTGCATAAACGCCGAGTTCTGTAAATTCCATGTTACCGTCCATAATTGACTTTGCGTTCTGAAGAAAACTGAATTTTTCAGCATACGGCGATCTCATAACAGGATCAAATATTCTCTTGAATGCATAAACAAAGTCATGTGCGGTTACAAGTCCCTCCGGTCCTGCGCTGCTGTGCCAGTGACAGTTGTCACGGAGAACGAAAGTGTACTTAAGTCCGTCATCTGAAACTTCATAGCTCTTTGCCACTCCGTATTCTATTTTTCCGTTTGTTCCAACAGTCATAAGACCTGTGAACATGTTTTTTATTACAGTAAGTGAAGATTTGTCGGTGGCAAGCTGAGGGTCAAGATTCTGTGGATTTTCGTGGAGAGTGCAGGTAAATGAATATCCTGAACCGTCATCCTCCTCATCATTTCCGCAGCCTGTTGCAGCAAACGTCATCATCAGAAGGAGCATGACAAGGATAATAGTGTTTATTTTTCTGAGATAAAGAGTTAGTTTCAATTCTTGCTCCTTTCGCTATAAATCAGTAAAGGCTGCTATGCTAAGGCTATAAGTTGAGTATAGTGCTTTTTCGCAGGGCTCTGCGGTCGAGCTATGCACTCCCTTCGCTCGCCTGCACCTTCGCACGCAAACCTTCTTTACATATAATTAAATTCAGAAATATCATATGAAACCGGCACACCCGATTCCATGCTTTTTTTACAGTCAAGTATGCGCTGGTTTCTGCTGCCGCGGAAAAGAAGTTCTATACTTTTCTGACTTTCAATAAACGGACCGTCAATGAGGATATCGGTACACGCAAGAAGTTCACCGAAGTGATTTTCCTCATTTGCATTTTCATACAGATACTCAAAAGTATACCCCGTATAAGTGACAATATTAAGTCCGGTACCATGTATTTTTCCTGCAAGTTCTGCAAGTGCCTCAGGCTGGCAGAAAGGTTCTCCGCCGCTGAATGTCACACCGTCAAGCAGAGGATTGCTTTTTATCCTTTCGGCAAGGAACTCTGTCGTAACAGTCTTTCCTCCGTTAAAATCATGGGTATGCGGATTGTGACACCCCGGACATCTGTGAGGACATCCCTGGGTAAATACAGCAAACCTCAGTCCCGGACCGTCAACTATGGAATCATTTGCAGTTCCGGCAATTCTCAGTTCCGTTTTATTCATTTTCCGAAACACCGTGTTTTACCCTGTCTCTTACCTCCGCCTGTTTTGCGTTGTTGAAACGGTCAACAGTTCCCACAAGATAACCGGTAATTCTTCTTATTCTGTCAAACTTACACATGTGTTCAGCCTCAGTACGTCCGCACTTAGGGCACACATCACCGATAATACCCGTATATCCGCATACCGGATCACGGTCAACAGGGTGATTGATTGAACCGTATCCGATTCCTGATTCCTTCATGCATCGTACAACCTTTTCAAATGCAGGAAGATTCTGAAGCGGGTCACCATCAAGTTCAACATAGCTTATATGTCCGGCATTTGTCAGTTCATGATAAGGAGCTTCTATCCTTATTTTGTCAAATGCGCTTATATTGTAGTAAACCGGAACGTGGAAGGAGTTTGTATAGTATTCCCTGTCGGTTACACCCTTGATGACGCCGTATTTTTTAGCATCCATCTTTACAAATCTGCCTGAAAGACCTTCTGCCGGAGTTGCAAGGAGACTGAAGTTAAGACCGGTCTTTCTGCATTCCTCGTCCACACGTTCTCTCATTCTTGTTACTATCTCAAGTCCAAGCTTACGCGAAGCCTCATCCTCACCGTGATGTTTTCCCGTAAGTGCAACAAGTGTCTCCGCAAGCCCGATAAAGCCCACTGACATTGTTCCGTGCTTAAGCACTTCCTCAACCCTGTCGTTTTCACCAAGCTTGTCTGAATCTATCCATACGCCCTGCCCCATAAGGAACGGGAAGTTCTTAACTGTTTTCTGTGCCTGAATTTTGTATCTTGCCATGAGCTGGTCTATGGTAAGATCCATGTATTTGTCGAGAAGTCTGTAGAACTTTTCGAGGTCTCCCTTTGCCTTGATTGCAAGACGAGGAAGGTTTATGGAGGTGAAACTGAGATTTCCGCGTCCTGTTACTATCTCCCTGGACTTGTCATAAACATTTCCGATAACACGTGTACGGCATCCCATATACGCGATCTCTGTATTGTAGTCACCTTCACGGTAGTAAGGAAGATTGAAAGGTGCGTCGATAAACGAAAAGTTCGGGAACAGCCTCTTTGCCGACACCCTGCAGGCAAGCCTGAACAGATCATAGTTTTTATCCTCAGGATTGTAGTTAATGCCCTCTTTTATCTTGAAAATATGAATAGGGAATATCGGTGTTTCTCCGTTTCCGAGTCCTGCTTCATTCGCAAGAAGAATATTTTCAATGACCATTCTTCCTTCAGGCGAGGTATCTGTACCATAGTTTATCGAACTGAAAGGTGTCTGGGCTCCCGCACGGCTGTTCATGGTATTGAGGTTATGAACAAGTGCCTCCATAGCCTGATATGTTGCTCTGTTTGTCTCTCTGAATGCTGCCTTTGCAGTAAACTGCTGAATCTTTTCTGCAGTTTCAGCATCAGTAATCCTTGTGAGCTTGCTGAATTCCGCCTGCTGATAGCCGTTGTCATTTGCAAGAACAGGTATAAGTCCTGTTTCGTTCTTCACTTCTTCTGCAATCTGCTTTGCCTTTTCGGCTGCATTTTCTTCTCCGCAGAGAAGTTCAAGACTTCTTCCTATATTCTGAATATATCTGCTTCTGTATGTTTTCTTAACGCCCTCTGCCATTGCATAGTCAAAGTTCGGAATACTCTGGCCGCCGTGCTGGTCATTCTGATTGGACTGGATTGCAATACAGGCAAGAGCTGAATAGCTCGCAATGTCATTAGGTTCTCTGAGAAATCCGTGCCCTGTGGAAAAACCGCCCTTAAAAAGTTTGATCAGGTCTATCTGGCAGCAGGTTGTTGTAAGAGTAAGAAAATCAAGGTCGTGGATATGAATATATCCCTTTTCATGTGCCCTGGCATGTTCACGGTCGAGAACATACATCTCATAGAATTCCTTGGCACTTACCGAACCATATTTGAGCATGGTTCCCATTGCAGTATCACCGTCGATATTGGCATTTTCACGCTTAATATCACTGTCCTTTGCCGACTTGAAAGTGAGATCCCTGAAAACCTTCATGAGACTTGATTTCATTTCTCTTGAGCGTGTACGTTCATAACGGTAAAGTATATACGCCTTGGCTGTCTGCGCATGGCCTTCCTCGATAAGAACCTTTTCCACTATATCCTGAACCTGCTCAACTGTCGGAACAGTGCCGCTGAATTTGTCTTCGATTATATCAGCTGTTCTCTGCGCTATTTCAAGAGCCTCCTGATAGTCAGTACCTCCTACCGATTCTGCAGCCCTGTATATTGCGCCTGCTATCTTTTCTGTATTAAACGCAACTTTACGTCCGTCTCTCTTGATAATCTTTGTTATCAATTTTAACTGCACTCTCCTTTTTCAAAAACAATACCAAACACAGTGATGTGTCTGGTATCTGCATGAAATTATAGTGAAAGCCAAAATAAATTTGACTTTCACTATAATTATTTTATTTATATTGCCTTGCACATCCGATGACTGCGTCATCTCCGTGCAGATCGACCAATAGTAAACGCAATTTATTTATTGCGTTTACTATATATTCTTTTTCAAAAAATTATTAAAACGCCTTTTCAGCTGCCTTGAGTGCAGTCTTTGAATCAGCACCAACTACAAGATAAACATATTTTCCGTTTGTCTTTACCTCGCTGCTGCAAAGCTTGTCATATTCGTCCGGAGCATAACTCTTGAGAGTTTCCTTTCTGCTCTCAACTCTTGCCTCAAGTGCGGACTGAAGCTTTTCAACAGCCTCATCAGATGACGCCTTTACAAATACTATCTCATCTGCAAAAGCCATATTTCCTGCAACTGATGCAGCAAAGTCATCATAGAGACTTTCATCAATATCGTATGTATACTTTATATCCGAGCCTTCAACACTCACAAGTTCCTCAAAAGCAGCACCGCTTCCTGTTGCCGCCTCAAGCAGCTCAGAAGCAGCAGTATTTGATTCCTTTCCTGAGCATGAACATAACATCATGCCTGCTGAAACCGCTGCAAGTATTGCTGATAATAATTTTTTCATTTTTATATTCCTCCGTTTTCTTTAATCTACTGCATGACTTAATATATAGTCTGAAAAAACATTGTACAAATCAGGCTTCATATGAATACCGTCAGTTGTGCTGGCGTCATCAAGACATCCCGAGGCATTCCTGACAGCTGAGTTTACATCAACATAATACCACTGATTTTTTTCAGCCATCTTAAGAAGCTCTGTATTATATCCGTCTATTTCAGAGTTAAGATACTTTCCGCTTGCAACATCCGGTTTTGCTTCCCGCCCTGCTGATACAGGAGGAATTGAAAAAATATATATTTTTGCTTCCGGAATAGCTGCTTCAACCTGTTTTATAAATGCTTCATACTGGGAAATCATATCTTCCCACTTAAGCCACATAACCCCGTTTGTACCCATCATCAGATAAATGTTTGACGGATTGACTTTCTTTACATCATCAACTGAGATATAGTCACTGATATGCGCTATACTCATTCCGTTCTGTGCAAATACCCTTCCGTCACTGACGATGTTGTATCCGCTCAGTCCCTTGATATGTGAATCCCCGATAAATGCACACTGGTCAAAATAGCTGCTGGTTTTCGGCTGTGCCAGAGCCGGCACCGGTGCACTGTAATCATATGCAGGTGCCTCAGTAACTGCCGGAGTTGTAATTTTCTCAGTGCTTACAGCAGTTGTTTCGGAAACGGTTTCCGAAACTGTCTCTGAAACGGTAGTAACAGGTAATGTTGTAACCGCTGAAGTAACTGACTGCGTTACAGTTTCATACACTGTACTGGTTACAGGAACTGTCGTTACATAAGTTTCTTCGGTTACAGATACTTCTGCGTATTCAGCTGAGGCCTGTTTTGCGTATTCATCAATTTCCTGCTGAACAATGCAGGAAATATAACTTCCAGCATAAACAACTGATAAAGCTGCAGCTGCAATTCTGACGCTGATATTATTGCTGTTCGTAATAATTTCCGCCTTTCGGTTTATTTGGCTGTATGTGTAAGAATATATTCGATAAACTTCTTGTATGTATCAAGGTTGAAGTGCATACCGTCTCTTGTTACATCATCAGGAAGTTTGCCTGTTTCATCCTTAAGTTCAGGATTGACATTGAGGTAATGAACATTCTTCTCATCTGCAAGATCAAGAAGTCTGTTATTGAACTGGTCAA
This sequence comes from uncultured Ruminococcus sp., assembly GCA_945876405.1. Lineage (GTDB taxonomy): Bacteria > Bacillota > Clostridia > Oscillospirales > Ruminococcaceae > HUN007. The sequence goes on along the minus strand of CAMCOJ010000060.1, from coordinate 2,628 downwards.
TCTCGGAATTAAGTACCTTTCCGTTTTCAATGGTATCTATATTTTCCTTCATGGTACCTACAGGTGTTATGGAAATAATGTAGATATGTGAATTCTGAAGTTTTGTTTTAATATCATCGATAAACTTACCGTATTCCTCAATCATAGTGTCGTTGTTGTACCATGCGACACCGTTGCTTCCGAGAAGAATATAAACGTTCTCAGGTTTAACTGATTCAAGCGCAGCCATTACATTTACAGGTTCGCTGAATCTTGGATTTTTTATCTTCGCTTCAGCGATATTGTCTATTCTTAATCCGACATCAGCAAGTACATTTTCACTTGGTACAAGCTTATAACCGGAAAAACCTGTTGTTATTGAATCTCCTATAAACATGCATTTGTCCAGATAATCATCAGACTGTCTTTCTGATTCAGGAACCGGGTTTCCGTTTGATGAAACCTCAGGTTCAGTTTCATTTATCTCTGTTACTGTATTTCCGTCCTCATCTGTCAGTGCCGAACCTTCGGAATCCGTTACAACAACCTTTTCAGTCCCTGATGAGTCTGATGACTGATAATTTGCAGAAGGCTTTGACGAGATATCAAAGTTCGCTGCATACAACAAAAAGCTTACTACTATACTTACTATATAAAACATCAGAACCAGTGAGAGTCTGAAAGGATTATAGCGTTTTTTCTTTCTTCTTACTGGTGGTCTGCTGGTGTTTCTTGGTCTGTTTTCAGGCATTGCCAATCTTCCTTCCCCTATTAAATTGTCTCACTCTCAATTAATCATACTGATATTAATTATACTATAATCTGATATTTTTTTCAATATCAATAATAGGATTTAACAAAAAATATTTTGTGATTTTTTATAATTTTTTCGTTAATTTTTTATGCTGAGACATAAATCTCCTTAAAACACAAAAAAGCAGGAAACCCCGTAACCTGAAGTTTCCTGTTTTTAAATTTTTCCCTGTCTCTCAGCCCTGAATACTTTAAGAACTATTGCACATTCTATTCGTTTTTTCATAAGAAGACATGACATCTTATGAGTAAATTTTACATCGCCGCAGCTGTGATAATTGCAGGCATTGCAGCCTCCGCTGCAAAAATATTTTGCCCAGCATTCCCTGCATTCTTTTTTTGTATTTATATCAGCTGAAGCAAAAATCTTCCTTATATCATCATTCAGTGTACCGCTGTTTATATTTCCAAGACACATCTCACTGTCACCGATAAACTGGTGACACGGATAAATATCACCTGATGGAGTCACTGCAGCATATTCATTTCCGCAGCCACAGCCTCTTGTCTTTTTCCTGAGACAGTCCATACCGTCCGTGTCTATATCAAAATGGAAAAAATCAAAGCCCTGACCGCTTTTTTCAAGCTCAATCATTCTCTGAAGAAGTATGTCATATTCTCTGAAAACCCGCGGAAGTTCCAGTTCAGTAACTGCATACTCAGCAGCCACTCCCTTCATAACCGGTTCTATCGATATATGTTTAAAACCTGCATCCAGAAGACTGAATACATCTTCCGAAAAATCAAGATTCTTTTTTGTAAACGTTCCTCTTATGTAGTAACCGCTGTTGCCACGGCCTTCCAAAAGTTTCCGGTATTTAGGAATTATGCTGTCATAAGTTCCCCCACCACAGGCATATACTCTCATACTGTCATTTGTTTCTCTTCTTCCGTCAACTGAAAGAACAACACCTGACATATCTCTGTTTATAAATTCTGTTTTCTCATCATCAAGAAGAGTTCCGTTTGTGGTTACGGAAAACCTGAAGCTTTTGCCGCATTCTCTTTCCTTTGAACGAGCGTATCTGACAGTGGCTTCCATAGTTTTAAAATTTATAAGAGGCTCCCCGCCGAAAAAATAAATCTCAAGATTTTTTATGTTTCCTGATTTTTCTATCAGAAAGTCAACTGCTCTTTCAGCTGTATCAGGACTCATCAGCATCCTGTCTCCGCCAAATGAACCTCCCGCTGCAAAACAGTAGTCACACCTGAGATTGCAGTCATGAGAGATATTAAGACAAAGCGCCCTTAACGGCGGAATTGTTTTTTCCGGCTCCGGAACTTCTTCATCGCTGAACAGCAGCTTCTCTCTGTAAAGTTCCGTTACTTCGTTATAGCACGTCCATATATCTTCCTTCCTGTGAAACTTCTGCAGCTTTTCAAGAACATTCTCAGGGCATGAAGGTGCGAACGGAGGTTCAATATTATCAAGTATATCATATGTGAGATCATCAACTGCATGAATTGCTCCGCTGTTTACATCAATTACTATGTTGTATCCTGCAAGTTTGTATTTGTGTATCATATGAACCTTCCTTTCACTGTTTTTCAGGAGAACCGGGTCGTACATTGACAGAAAGGGACAATGAAATTGTCCCTTTCCGCTGTATAAACTACTTCTCAGACGTACCTTTGCTGTTTACTACCGTACACGAAGTTCTGCATGCCGGACGGCAGACAGAATCACATTTGCTGCAGTCTGATTTTTTCTCTGTATGCTTAACTGTATCCTTATTAAGCGTTTTTATATGTTTCACACTACAACACCCCCGTTTTTCTTTAACTTAAATCTGTCTCTTATACACATCTGACGCTGCCGACGATACTCCTTGTGTA
>CAMCOJ010000059.1 GCA_945876405.1 uncultured Ruminococcus sp. | reverse complement strand
TCTGCCTGTCTCGTGGGCTCGGAGATGTGTATAAGAGACAGATATTAACAGTGGTAAGTTGATAATATGTTTAAACTGTAAAAAGTTTATGACTGTTATGTGACTTATTTTGGTCGGGTAGTTCTGAAGTGTCCGTGAGCAGGACACAGGTTCTTAAGTTTATCCGACACTCAGGTAATATTAACAAAGGCTTAATTATGTTTAAGTACGATTAGGAGGAAAAAGACGATGTCAAGTAAAAATCTTAAGAGATCTTTAGCTGCAGTTGCTGCAGTTGCTATGCTTGCCGGTGCCGTAGCTGCTCCGATCAGCACAGCTAACGTTGTTTCAGCTGGTGAAGTTCTCGGTGAAACAAGTTTCGAGTATAAGGCTCTTCCATGGCACACATGTGAATCAAGCCCTGCAAAGCAGACATTCTCAATTGAAGACGGTACATTCCACGTTAAGATTCTTAAAGCATCAGGTGCTGACAAGGAAAAGTGGGATCTTCAGGTAAGACACAGAAACCTTAACTTCAAGGCTGGTCACAAGTACAAAGTATCTTTCAAGGCTAAGGCAAACAGATCTGGTCTTGAACTCTGTTCAAAGATTGGTAATATCAAGGGCGACGAAGAATACTGCGTAGTAAATGTAGACAAGATGCAGAACGGCCCTCACATGGGCGGTCAGTGGGGTAAGGCAGCAGTCCTTACAACAGAATACCAGACAATTTCCGGTGAATTCACACCAACAAAGGATCTTGAAGCAGCTGAGTGGGCATTCCACTATGCAAAGGGTACACAGTATGAAGGAAATGCTCAGGACGGCGATGAGATCTGGTTTGATGAGATGTCAATCGTTTGTGAAACATGTGATGAATGTGATGCAGATCCTAGCAAGTCATACGGTGCAACAAACCGTACATATGCTGCGATGACTGATCCGAGCAAGTATATGTCAGGTGATACAGTATTAAACTATATCTCTGTAAACCAGCTCGGTTATTATCCAAACCTCAGCAAGGTTGCTGTTCTTGGTGATAACAAGGGTGATATCCTTAAGAACGCTCAGACAATCGATCTTTCAAAGAGTTCATACGACTTTGAAGTATGTGATGCAAGCTCAGGTTCATCAGTATTCAAGGGCACATCAGGTCCTGCAATCAACGACCCTGATTCAGGCGATAAGGTGTTCAAGCTTGACTTCTCAGAATTCAACACACCTGGTAAGTACTATATCAAGGTTGGCGACTGGAGATCATTTGATTTCGAGATTGGTGACATCTACAATGATGAAAGCCACAATATGCTCACAAATGCAATGAACTACTTCTATCAGAACCGTTCAGGTATTGATATTGAAGAAAAGTACATTACATCAGGCAATACAAAAGAACTTGCTCACGAAGGTGGTCATAAGACAGACACAGCTTCAGTACAGAAGATCTGGAAGAACGAGTATGCAAGCAAGGATGAGGCTACAGGTACATATGCATCATCAAAGATTACTGCAAACGGCGGCTGGTACGATGCTGGTGACCACGGTAAGTACGTTGTAAACGGCGGTATCGCAGTATGGACACTCCAGAACATGTATGAAAGAGCAGTTCTCGCTGAAAACGGCAGTAAGTTTGACAATAATTCGGGTACAGTAGTAGTTCCTGAAACAAACAATAATATACCTGATGTTCTTGATGAAGCTGCTGTTGAACTTGACTGGATGACAGAGATGGTTGTCAAGGCTGACGAGCCAACATGGGGCAAGTATGCCGGCATGGTATATCACAAGCTTCATGACCACAAGTGGACAGGACTTGCTACAAGGCCTTATGACTATGAAACCGAATGGGGAACAGTACGTATTGTAAAGCCTCCAACGTTTGCTGCTACACTTAACTACGCTGCATGTGCTGCTCAGGCTGCAAGACTCTGGGAACCATATGATGCTGACAAGGCTGCTTTCTATCTCGAAGAAGCTATAAAGGCATATGATGCTTACACAGCAAATTATTATCCGGCAGATCTTACTACAACAAAGCATCCTGATCTTGGATGTGACTGCCCTAAGGAAGAAATCAGAGAAGATTCTCTCTATGCTCCGATGTGGCAGGCAAAGGGCGGCGGTCCTTACGGTGATAACGAAGTAAGAGACGATGCTTACTGGGCAGCTTGTGAAATCTTCGTTTCTGCTAAGAAGATGGGCAATTCAGCTGCTGACAAGTTCTATGACGAAGTTAAGTCATACAATGTTTCAGATACAAACAAGGCATTTGAGGTTACAACAAGAATCACTGGTGGTGAAAACAAGGATGGTTCCCTCACAACATTTAACTGGGGTAACACAGCATCTGCAGGTTCACTTACACTTGCTCTCCACAAGGATCTTCTTACTGATGCAGAAGCTGCACAGGTTGAAGCTTCAATCCTCAAGGCTGCTGACGAATATATCGCAACAGAAGACAAGCAGGGTTACGGTGTTCCTTACCTCTACGACGGTCCTGGATACAACGATCCTAACAACCTTGATCCTTCAATCATGATTGACGGTTATGAATGGGGCTCAAACTCAATGGTTATCAACAATGCTATCGTTATGGCATATGCTTATGACCAGACAGGTGATGTTAAGTACATGAACGGTGTAACAACTGCTATGGACTACCTCCTTGGTACTAACCCGCTTAACTTCTCATTCATTACAGGTTACGGTACATACTACGAACAGAATCCACATCACAGATACTGGTCAAAGGAACTCGATAAGACTCTTCCACAGGCTCCGGATGGTGTTCTCTCAGGTGGTCCTAATGCAGGTCTTCAGGATCCATACGTAAGAGCTTTAGGATTCGTTTCAGGTGCTGAAGGCAATCCTTCACAGAGATGTTTCGTTGACTCAATTGAAGCATGGTCAACAAACGAAGTAACAATCAACTGGAATGCTCCTCTTGCATGGATTGTTTCATTCCTCCAGGATGAAGCTGCTGGTGCAGGTAATGGTACACAGCCAACAACAAGACCAACATCAACACCAACAGACAAGCCAACATCAACACCAACAGACAAGCCAACATCAACACCAACAGATAAGCCAACATCAACACCAACAGATAACCCTGGTGATGGTGAAACATTACTTGGTGACGTTGATGTTAATGGCAGAGTTGATGTAACAGACCTTTCAACACTTGCTATTGCTCTTGCTGACAATAAGCCTCTCTCAGGCCAGTCTAAGATTAATGCTGACGTTGATAAGGACGGAAAGGTTCTTCTTACTGACCTCGCAAGAATCAGACAGTACCTTTCACACATCATTGATAAGTTCTGATAATTAACATCTTATATTAATCAGATAAACCACACCACTCTTTATCTCACTAAGGTAAAGAGTGGTTTTTTTAAGGAAATACTATGACAGTAAAAGAAAAAGTTAAACTGATTTTCGAATCAAGAAAAGGGGAATATATTTCAGGTGAAGAACTGGCTTCATATGCAGGCTGTACAAGAGGTGCGGTATGGAAGGCAGTAAAATCACTTGAAGCTGAAGGATACAGAATAGATGCAGTGACGAACAAAGGTTATTGTTTAGCTTCCGAGAATGATATTATTTCGGAAGAAGGTATAAGAAAGTATCTTGAAACAGACTGTTTATGCGATATACATGTTTTCCGTACTGTTGATTCAACTAATCTGGTGATGAAAAAGATTGCTTCTGAAGGAGCCGGAGAAGGAACCCTTGTGGTATCCGGAGAGCAGAGTGCAGGACGTGGTAGATTAGGCCGTGAGTTCTTCTCACCTCCTGACAGTGGAATATATATGAGTATACTGCTCAGGCCGACAATGGAAGCAGCTGACGCAATAAGGATTACAACCGCAGCGGCTGCTGCAGCCGCAGAAACAATAGAAAGTATCACAGGTAAAGAAACCGGAATAAAATGGGTAAATGATATTTATGTTGAAAACAGAAAGGTATGCGGTATACTGACCGAAGCATCGTTTAATATTGAATTCGGCGGTTTTGAATATGTTGTACCTGGAATCGGTATTAATGTTTATGAACCGGAGGGAGGATTTCCTGACAAAATTCTTGGCGTAGCCGGTGCTGTGCTTAAGGAAAGAGCTTTTGATACGAGAAACAGAATAATTGCCGGTGTAGCTGAAAGATTTATGAAGTATTACAGCAATTTAAATTCCGGTTCTTACTATGAAAGTTATGAAAAAAGACTTATGTGGAAGGGCAGGAAGATAAATGTAATATCTCCGTCCGGAACTGTTCCGGCTATTTTGAAAGGTGTGGACAGAGACTGCCGGCTTATCGTTGAATATGAAAACGGCGAAACCGGTTTGGTTTCAAGCGGTGAGATTAGTATCAGATTAAAGTAAAAAAAATCCATGACAGTTTTGTCATGGATTTTTGATTATTTAAGATTTTCAAAAAGGTAGGTGTCGTCAGATGAATAATATCTGCCATCTGATTCAAAACGCCAGAACAGTATATCATCAATACTGAGTGTAATAAGATTGTCAAGTTCATATTCAGGCGATATAGGGGAGTCAACAACAACCTGACCGGTTACTGTATTCTCGTCAGTATCAATGCATACGGCTTTGATACAGATTTCGTCGGAAAGAATATCATCTTCTTCAGCATCTTCGTCAGTTGGGTATACTGTAAGGCAGATTATAAGTTCACTGTTGTCCACCCTTTCAAGTGCATCAAAGGCGAAGGGAAGGTTTCTTTGCGAAAGAACTGACTCTATACGGATTGATTTAAGAGAGCTTCTGAAGTCAATTTTGTGACGTATATCGGCTGGAATTTCATTAATAAAGTAATACTTTCCTCTGTCCACATCATCAGCACTGAGATACAGAACCGGAACTGCAAGTTCATTTTCTTCATCGGAAAAATAATCGGGATAGGCTTTATGAACCGGCATCCACGAAAACTGAACTTCTGATTCTTCGTTGTATACAACACCGAATCCGGTTACACAGCCTTCGTCGCGCAGTTCTGTAAATCCACATATAAGGTCGGATATCTGGGAAAAAACACAGTTTACAAACTCAAGATCTTCTTCGTCAACTTCGCAGATGGCAAGATCTCTTGAACCCTGCTGAACAAGTCCGCTTGTTACCATATCGTACTTGTTTTCATCTGAATGAGAAGGCATGGCGTGTATTCCGTACATATATTTGTCAAACAGCGGGAGTCGTCCTTCAGTATGGAACTTTACCCACTCGGAAGAGAATATTGTTCCGTTTGTAACGCATAGAATAACAGGTGAATTTTCAGTGTTCAGTGCATTTGCAAACTGAAGCAGGGCGGTAGTTTCAGCATTTTCTGTACCTTTATGAAAAAGAGTGGAGATGACAAGAAAAGTCTTACAGGTGTTCACAAAGTTTTCAACCGTTTCGGCGGGAATATTGTGGACAGGAAAATACTCTTCCGGATAATCCGGTTCAGTGATTGCTATACGGCAAAGAAACTCAGTTTCTATATACGAATTATAGCCGTATATTGTCATTGAATTCTGATCGTCAACAGAAATATCACGGTATTCGATATCGGGTATCGTCCTTAGGAGTTCAGATATTTTTTCCGGCGAAGGAATGAGTTCTTCATTTGTGAAAGGGACAGCTACTGAAAAAGGACTTCGTTCGATTGTTCCGTGTTCCGGCAGGGAAAGTTCTCTGACCGGCTCAGAAGGATATTCAAAGTTTAGAATATCTGAATAATATGTATTTCCATAGCTTCTGTCAAATTTTTTTGCAATTTCAGATGCTATTTCATGGAAATAGTCAAACATAATATCAGGATCATAAAGATTATCTTCGTTAAAAAGTTCAAAAGTACGAGGCAGTTTCATGGTAATCTGTTCGTTTTCATCTCTGTTAATCTTTTCAAAGAAGGCGGCAGCACCCATTGCAAAGTAAAATTTCATTTTCGGATTTCTGCATCTTATGAATATCTCAAGATATTTGCAGAAAATTGAATATGCCTGATTTGGTGAAGTGAAAGACTTTAGCAGAAGTATGTATCCGGTTTCAGAGAGAAATTTCATGTTTACATGCAGGAAAGGAATGAGCATCTCTGCGTAATAATCCGCTTCATCAAGATTTCCGGTGCGGGTAAAGTGCTCCGTAAATTTTCCGTAGGTTTTCTGTGGTGTTTCGCAGCATGATATATTTCTCTGAATCATGGACAGAAATTTTTTTACAGCCTTTTCCTCAGAACCGATAATAAGCTCTGCCTGTATTTCCATGTCTGTTTCACAGGCCTGGCAGTCACTGAGATCGTCTTTTTCGCATTTACGGTAAAGTTCGAGGTGATTTTTTATATTTTTCTGATCATGAACCATGCAGTACTTTACCTTCAGCATGTGATAGGTTCTCATTGAATAGCCAAATACATTAAGATATTCCCTGTATTTTTCAAAATATTCATCTGCTTTTCCGGCAGTAATCTGATAAAAACCAGGAATCTCTTCAATAAACCATTTGAAAGCTTTCATAAAGGAAAGATATGAATGTTTGTCAGTATTATTTTCAAAAAGAGTCATGTATTCAGGAAACATAATAAGTGCATTGAAACAGTCACCGTTGAAAATGGATTCTTCAATATAACGGTAACGAAGTTCAAGTGCCTCAGAAATATTCTTTTCATGATCAGCTGTAACTATGCATTTTTTCAGATATCTGAGTTTTTCATTTCCCTCAGAGAGAGTTTCGAAGTAAGAATAATCAAACATACTATATACCCCATTCAAGCAGTTTAATAAGATTTTCGTTCATCATAAACATTTCGGCAGGAGATACAGGGAAACCGCCGGCAATAAGAGCCTGCATGTATATAATCTGAGCACAGACATCGATTTTTTCAGGGTCATCTATATCGGTTAGTTTCATCACAAGGGGATTTTCTGCATTCAGGTACAGAATTGAGGAAGAATCAGCCGACAGTTCATCACTGAAATTATCAAGCATTTCATCGAACATTCCGTTGGAGTTTTCCTTTGCTCTCTCAATATCACGTTTCAGCTGGCCTTCTGTATTTATGGTATAAAGTGAAGTAAGCTGTGCAGGTATGATGCTTTTTATTCTTACGCTGCAGTCATATTTTTCAAGAGCAATGGATGCGATTGCACAAACATAATCGTAGTCATCAGCATCTTCAGGGTCCTCAAGAAGTGTATCAAGAAGAGTTTCACTTACAGCTTCGATATGTGCGGAATCAAGTTTCTCAAGCATACAGATAAGGTCTTTGACGTACACCTGACTAGCATTTACAAGCAGTTCATCTTTCTCACAGAATATAGGTCTGAGCTGTCTGAATGCATCTGCATCTGTTGTATAGAAAATAGAGTAGTCATAGTGCATCAGTGTTTTTCCGCTTCTTATACCAAAACTGGTTTCGAAGTTGAAATACGGCATGAAAATTCTGAACAGACGTTCATTTTCTGTTGCGACAGATTTGAGTGCAGTTCCGTGAATGGAAACAATACGTGCAAGCAGGGCAGGATTTTGTATGGAAATACGTTCAAGATATGAAGAGATACAGTGTTCGATTTCCTTCTCTGCTTCTTTAAGAAGATCATTTCTGTAGAAATTTTCTCTTGAAGCGTTTGCACTGAGCTTGTCAGTGTTAAAGAAACACTGAACAAAGAAAGCCCATTCAGGGAGGATAGAAGAGCCGTCTTCCGTCAGCAGTATATTTCTGAGATAGATTCGGTGTGATCTTACAGAGGCTGCAGATACTGTAAAAGGAATAATATACGCTACTCCGCTGAAGAGTCCCTTTTCTGATTCAAGAGGTATGTAGTCTATAAAGTCAAAGTCTGTTCCGAATATATGTCTTCCCATAGTAAGGACATTTTCACGGTCATTTTTACTTGTCTTATTGAAAAGTGGATTTGCACGGGCTGAGAAATTTCCGCTTCTTACAAAAACAGGGAACGGGAGAGGAAGTGCGTAGTAACGAACAGCACTGAGTATAGTGCTGAATGTGAAAAAATCTGAAAATTCCTCGGATGCATTGATAATGATTTCCGTTCCGGCAGGCATATCGGAATTTATTTCTGAAACTGTATATTTTCCGTTTGTATATCCGTGCCACTCAAAAACTTTATCAGGTGTTTCTGTTGAACGGCTTCTCAGGATGATTTCCGGGGTCACCATAAAACATGAAAGCATACCTATGCCGAAACGCCCGATATATGAGATATTGTCATTGCTGCTTCTTTTTGATGACTGGCCTATGACGGAAACAAACTTGTGTATCTCATCTTCAGTAAGTCCGCATCCATTGTCTTTGAAGATGAGATATTTATTTTCTTCAACAACTATATCTATTCTCGGTTCTTCAGACATGCCGTGCGATTTTCTGAGATTAATTGCATCAGCTGAGTTCTGCAGAAGTTCTCTTATAAAAACCTTTGGTGTGCTGTAGAGGTGGTTTGAAAGCAAATCCATCATTCCGCCAAGATTTACATTAAAAATATATTCTTCCATAATATTTTCCTCATAATAAAATCTGTAAAGTGTAAAGAAAAGGCATATAACACTTTCTGCGGAAAGCATGTTATATGCCCGTAAACAAACTTTTTATATTATTCTTCCGATTCAGTTTCGTCTGTGGATTCAGTTTCTCCGGATTCATCTGCTTCCGACGAATCATCTGAAGGATCATAGTTTTTAATCTCGCTGTTCTTTACTATAAATTCGGCAGATGAATAGCCCATAATACTGTCATTGTAAAGAACCTTGTACCAGAGGGCACCGTCATCTGATGTCACTTCTTCAAGAATCTCAACCTGATCGCCGTTGTAGAGCTGATGTACTTCGTCTGCTGCGTAAAGAGGCTCGGTACGCATATTAAGGAAGTCATCAAGACCGGTTACAGTACCCATTATTTTCGGAGTAATAAGTGCCTGACTGTACAGCGTTACTTCTATAGGTGCCTTGTCAGTAGAATCGTCATCAAATTTGAAGTCTGCCTGAACCTGAAGCACATCAGTCTCAAAAGCAGTACATACATAGTAGAAAGCATCCTGTTCATTCAGTTCAGGCGCATTCTGTGTAAGTGCAAGAACGGTTTTCAGGTCATTAAAAGTCATATTGGCTCTGACAACCGGAGTAACCTGAGCATTTCCTGAAAGTATAACCTTTGATATAACTGAGTCGTCAGTAAGTGACTTGTCTGTTGTTGAAAGGGTAATGGAATAATCCTTGTACTCGATAAGAGTTGAATCAGAAACTTTTATTATGTATTTTTCACCGAGGGTTTTTTTGACTTCTGAGAAAGGAAGTCCGATAAAATCAGAAGCATTGTAATGAACATCCGAAATCATGTCAGTATCTTCCGTCTGTGATTCTTCGGAGACACTGTCTGAAACAGAGGAATCTGCTGAAAAATCGTCAGATGCTTTGCTTTTATCAGTAATTGTCTGATAAATAAGGAAGAGGGAATAAGCAAAAACAAGAATTGACAGAATGAGAATGCAAACATTGTTCATCACTGAGGGCTTGTCAATCTGAAGAGCTTTTTCTGCTTCCGGGTCAAGTCTGATAAGATCTATATATTCGTAAGGTTCTCCGCATTTTTTGCATATATCTGATTTTTTTGGAACTTTTGCTCCGCAATTTCTGCATAATTTTTTCATCGTTTATATCACCTGTATATCATTTTTTGAAAAATAAAGATTCATATAATTTATTATATAATATTTTAAGGTTAATTGTCAATATAATCAGCGGAAAAAAGAACAGAAATTACAGTATACTAAAAATAAATTTTTTGTTTACTGTAATTTCAGTTTCTTTGATATGTTTATATT
>CAMCOJ010000058.1 GCA_945876405.1 uncultured Ruminococcus sp. | reverse complement strand
TTTCCACCCGGGAGATGTCCGCCCTCACCCGGCTTTGCACCCTGTGCCATCTTTATCTGAATTTCCTTTGCGGAAACAAGGTACTCTGAAGTAACACCGAATCTTCCTGAAGCAACCTGCTTGATTGCTGAGCAGCGGTCAGACTTAAGTCTCTCAGGCGCTTCACCGCCCTCACCTGAGTTTGACTTGCCGCCGATTCTGTTCATCGCAACAGCCATACACTCATGCGCTTCCTGTGAGATTGAGCCGTATGACATGGCACCCGTCTTGAAACGGTGACAGATACTTTCAACTGATTCAACCTCATCTATCGGAATACCACCGTTCTCGTCATACTTAAAGTCCAGCAGACTTCTGAGAGTAAGCTCATTGTCTTCCCTGTTAACTGCCTCGGAATACTCCTTGAATATACTGTAATCACCTTTTTTTGTTGCTTCCTGAAGAAGATGAATTGTTTCAGGGGTATAGAGATGCTCGCTTTTTCCTGAACGGAGCTTGTGGCTTCCTGAACTTTCAAGATTAAGACCTGTGTGAAGTCCAAGCGGGTCAAAAGCGGAATTGTGAAGTTTCTCGGTTCTGCGTGATATATCATCAATACCGATTCCGCCAATACGGCTTACTGTGCCTCTGAAATATTTGTCGATAAGCTCCGGTGAGATGCCCACTGCTTCAAAAAGTTTTGAACCCTGATAGGACTGGATTGTTGAAATACCCATCTTTGAAGCAATCTTTACAATACCGTGGAGAACTGCACTGTTGTAGTCATTTTCAGCAGCATAGTAGTCCTTTGAAAGCATGCCTGTATCAATAAGGTCACGGATTGTAGCATGAGCAAGGTATGGATTTACCGCACATGCACCGTATCCGAGAAGTGCTGCAAAGTGATGTACCTCACGAGGTTCAGCAGTCTCAAGAATAATGGCAACGGCTGTTCTCTTTTTGGTTGATACAAGGTGCTGCTGGAGAGCCGCAACTGCAAGAAGTGAAGGAATAGGTGCACGGTATTCATCCACATCCTTGTCTGAAAGGATGAGAATATTCGCACCGTCACGGTATGCCTTGTCCGCATCAATAAACAGACGTTCAATTGCCTTTTCAATAGTAGTTCCTATATAGTAGGTCATCGGAATGACGGCTGTCTTAAGTCCGTCCACCTTCATGCTCTTTATCTTAAGCATATCAGTACTTGTAAGGATAGGATTGTCAACCTTCAGTACGTGACAGTTCTCCGGCTTCTCCTCAAGAATATTTCCGTCTCCGCCGATATAGGTACTTGTATCAGTTACTATCTCCTCACGGATAGCATCAAACGGAGGGTTTGTTACCTGGGCAAACAGCTGACGGAAATAGTTGAAAAGCGGAGGATCTGACTTGTCAAGTGAAGGAAGCGGGATATCTGAGCCCATTGAGGCAATCGGTTCGGAACCGTTCTCAGCCATAGGAAGAATACTGTTCTTAATCTCCTCGTAGCTGTATCCGAAAGCCTTCTGAAGTCTTTCGAGTTCATCATGTGTATATGATTTTATTCCCTTGTTAGGAATATGAAGGTCGTGAAGCTTTATAAGGTTGCTGTCAAGCCACTCGCCATAAGGCTGGCGTGAAGCATAGTAACTCTTCACCTCTTCGTCATCTATAAGGCGTTTCTGCTTTGTATCTGCAAGAAGCATCTTTCCCGGACGGAGTCTGTCCTTCTTTACTATCATATCATCAGGTACATCGATACATCCTGTTTCCGATGAAAGAATGAGGAAGCCGTCTGAAGTAAGGCAGTAACGTGAAGGACGAAGTCCGTTTCTGTCAAGAACAGCACCCATAACGTCACCGTCAGAGAAGAGTATGGAAGCCGGACCGTCCCACGGTTCCATCATTGTAGCATAGTACTGATAGAATTCATATTTTTCTCTTGAAACAGTTCTGTTGTTTTTCCATGGTTCCGGAATTGTAATCATAACTGCAAGCGGAAGCGGCATTCCTGACATAACCATGAATTCAAGAGCGTTGTCAAATCTTGCTGAGTCAGAACCTGCTGTGTTTATTGCAGGAAGAATCTTGCTCAGATCATCTCCGAATGTATCGCAGTAAACTGTTTCCTCACGGGCAAGCATCTTGTCAACGTTACCTGTGATTGTATTTATCTCACCGTTGTGAACGATAAGTCTGTTCGGGTGAGCCTTCTGCCAGCTTGGCTGGGTATTTGTTGAAAAACGGCTGTGAACCATTGCTATAGCAGAAATAAAGCTTTCGTCCTGCAGGTCCTTATAGAATTTTCTGAGTTCATCAACAAGGAACATACCTTTGTATACTATTGTTCTGCTTGAAAATGAACATACATAAGTATTTTCATTTGCCTGTTCAAATATACGGCGTGCGATATAGAGCTTTCTGTCAAAATCAAGACCTCTTTCACAGCCTTCAGGACGTTTTACAAAAGCCTGCATAATGCACGGCATACTGTCTATGGCCTTCTGTCCGAGAACTGAAGGATCGGAAGGAACTGTTCTCCATCCGCAGAACTCTATTCCCTGTTTCTTCATAATAATCTCAAACATCTTCTTAGCCTGGTTGCGTTTAAGCTCGCTCTGCGGGAAGAAGAACATACCGACACCGAAGTCTCCGTCTTCACCGATATCAAATCCTAAAGCAGCAGTTTCTGAACGGAAGAAGTCTCCCGGTATCTGGGTAAGAACACCAACACCGTCACCTGTTTTTCCTTCAGCATCCTTACCTGCACGATGCTCAAGTTTTTCAACAATTGAAAGGGCGTCCTCAACTACACGGCGTGATTTATCACCATTTATATTGACAACCGCACCTATACCGCAGTTATCGTGTTCAAACTCAGGACGGTAAAGTCCTTTTTTCTGGAAAGGAGCCTCATTTCTGAAATCATCCATTCAATTCACAACCTTTCTGATTATTTAAAGCCGTTTCGCAAAATGCAGGAACAGCATTTATTTCCTTCACAGCATATCACTGCAAGTCATATTCACTCTGCAATTAATTCTATCACTATTTTGCAACTTTGTCAACACCAAATTGCAAATTTATTATTTTAACTCAAAAGTTTCTTTCCCCAACCCTACCGGATATGCAAATCAGAAAATCATCAAAATGGCTTGACAAATAGCTTTGATAGTAATATAATATTTTTGTTAAGGAAAATTTTTGTTGCAGGTAAAAATAACACATCTTGCATTTTCAAACTTTCACCTTCATTTATTTCAATCTTTACCCCAATAATTAAAAGTTATGCAGGGCGTGCGAAGGTGCAGGGCGACCGCAAAGCCCTGCAAAAAACAAAAAAATTTATGCAGCCTGTATCCTGAAACCGTAACAAAAAAATCCGTATTCTATTATTAATAAAAAAGGAGCAGATAATCATGTCAGTCAAATACATCTTCGTCACAGGCGGCGTTGTCTCAGGTCTCGGTAAAGGAATAACCGCAGCCTCACTCGGCAGACTACTTAAACAGCGCGGCTATAAAGTAACCATCCAGAAATTCGACCCGTATATAAATGTTGACCCTGGCACAATGTCACCATACCAGCACGGTGAAGTTTTCGTAACGGACGATGGCGCTGAAACCGACCTCGACCTTGGCCACTATGAACGTTTCGTTGACGAAAATCTGACCGTCAACTCCAATGTAACAACAGGCAAGATTTACTGGAACGTAATCACCAAGGAAAGAAACGGCGACTACCTCGGCAAAACAGTACAGGTAATCCCTCATATCACAAATGAAATCAAAAACAAAGTATACAGTGCCGCAAAAGAAGCAAATGCCGATGTCGTCATCACGGAAATAGGCGGAACCGTCGGAGACATAGAATCCACACCTTTCCTTGAGGCAATCCGTCAGGTGGGCACAGAACAGGGCAGAAACAATGTAACCTATATACACGTCACTCTTGTTCCGTATATCGCCGGCTCCGAAGAACTAAAATCAAAACCTACACAGCATTCCACAAAGGAACTTCTTTCAATCGGCATACAGCCGGATATAATAGTATGCAGAAGTGAAGTAGAAATTCCGGTGGATATGCGCGAAAAAATCGCCCTCTTCTGCAATATAAGAAAAGAGGACGTTATTCAGAACCTTACTGCTCCTTCTCTCTACGAAGTACCGCTATGGCTTGAAAAGGAAGGTCTTGCATCTTCAGTATGCCACCACCTCGGACTCGAAGACAGAACACCTGACCTTGCAGAGTGGACCGACATGGTTCAGAGGTCAAAAATAACCGATGGCAAAGTAACCATCGGTCTTGTAGGCAAATATGTGGAACTCCACGACGCATATCTTTCAGTTGCCGAAGCCCTGAGACACGGAGGCATTGAAAACAGCGTTTCCGTGGATATCGAATGGATAGATTCAGATGATATCACAGAGGAAAATGTATCTGAAAAGCTCAGCGGCTGTGACGGTATAATAGTACCGGGCGGTTTCGGCAAACGCGGTATCGAAGGAATGATAGAGTCAATCCGTTATGCCCGCGAAAACAAAATTCCGTTCTTCGGTATCTGCCTCGGCATGCAGATGGCTGTAGTGGAATTTGCCCGTCACGCAGCCGGTCTTGAAAATGCAAATTCAACGGAATTTGACGATACTGCAAATCCTGTTATTCACATCATGGAAGAGCAGAAAGAAATTTCACAGAAAGGCGGCACCATGCGTCTCGGTCTGTATCCGTGCAAACTCAGCGAGGCCTCAAAATGCCGCAGCATTTACGGCAGCGAACTCATTTACGAGCGTCACCGCCACCGCTATGAGTTCAACAACGCCTTCCGTTCAAAACTTACAGAAGCCGGACTTATGATAGCAGGTATATCTCCTGACGAAAGACTTGTGGAGATAATTGAGGTACCTGATCATCCGTGGTTCACGGGCGTTCAGTTCCACCCTGAATTCAAGTCACGCCCGAACAAACCGCACAGACTGTTCGCAGACTTTATAAGAGCTGCAAAGGAATGCAGGTAACCTGTTATTTTTCATTTAAAACAATTTTTAGCTCATTCATTATTCTTTTTCTGCTGATAACAGCTGACCTGAATATTCTGTATATCCATCCTGCCGGGAGAAATATTCTGTGCCTGAAAAGAGGATTATAATTTGCTTCAAAAAAATCAGAACCAGGAAAAAGTCTGTTCATAATATACCGCAGCTTTGACCTGCTTCCTGTTTTTTCAGCAAACTTTTCCATGCTTTTTTCGATACTCTGTTTCAGCGTGCCGTATGTACCTGAATTCAGATAACGTTCAAGCATAATTTTATCTTCATCAGAGAGTTCGGAATTACTGTTTCCGAATACCTTCCCTGCAAGCCCACGGCTCTGTTTTTCAAAGGCGGATATACCGAGTTTTTTACATTCCGCTTCGATATACGTCCAGTTCAGAGTTACCTGTTTAGCCTTAAGATAAACATAGCAGTCAAGCAGTGAACGTATTCCTGTACCGCTGTTTGAGTAATGCTTGTACTCGTGGGTGATGATATAGATATAAAAATCCTCATCTGAAAAATGATAACCGTAACTGTTGTCACAGTCCTTCACAAGTCTTTTCTTGACATCTTCGTAGTACTCATGCCATTTCGTATCATGCGACTTACCGAAAAGAGATGTGTGCATTTCAAAATTTAGCACCGGTGGTTTCTCGTATACATCATGGTTTCCTTTGCCGCAGCTTACAGTATGATATCCGTTACTCTCAAAGTATTCTTTTATTTTCTGCTGATATCCGGCATCGAACAGGATATCATTGTCAGCCATCTGACGCATACTGAAATCAGGGTACAGCTCTTTAAGCACACTCCCCTTCAGCGGCATATACCATATCCCGTTTTCCTCGCAGAATGAAAACAGCTTTTTCCTCTCAGCATCAAGAAATATATTTTTTCTTGATGCTTTTTCTTTTGCTGTACGGAATTTATCATTATGTATTCCTGCGCTTTCAAGAGCACATGCTGTAATTCCTGTCAGAGTGTGGTACTTTGCAGCAGTATACAGCTGTTCCAGGTCCATCTGATCTGTTCTGTCCTTTAACGGAACTGTGCCGTTTACGGCACATCTGCAGAGATATATCAGGTCATAAAACGTCTGATTCATATTTCCTCCGTTCTGTAAATTCTAAGTGAAACTTATTGTTTTATCACATATTTCCAGGGCTTTCGGTCTGTGAGTTACTATCAGTACTGTCTTGTCCGTCATACTTCTGATATTTTCAAGGAGCTGTTTTTCTGTTGCTTCATCGAGTGAACTTGTAGCCTCATCAAGCAGGAGTACCGGAGCATCGGAGTATATCGCCCTTGCTACTGCGATTCGCTGCATCTGGCCTTCGGAAAGTCCTGCGCCGCGCTCACCGAGCATCGTATCAATGCCGTTTTCAAGGTCTGAAATAAATTCCTCAGCACAGGAGATTTTCAGTGCAGATCTGATTCTGTCCTCATCAGCCTCTTTGTCCGAAAATGCGATTATATCACGTATTGTACCGTTCATCAGATGATTGCCCTGCGGAACATAGGCAAACAACCTGTGCCATCTGCCTGTAAGTTCCGTTTCCGTTCCATCTGTTTTCTGTATCATAATTCTGCCACCGTCACAGTGATACAGGCACATGAGGAGTTTCAGCACTGTTGACTTTCCGCATCCGGAATGTCCTGTAAATGCAAGATTCTCGCCCTTGTTTATGACGAAACTCACATTTTCAAGTACGCTCTCCCTGTCATCGTCCTTATATTTGAAGCAGACATTATCCAGCTTTACGGCTGAAAACTCATTGTCGTAGAAATCCTTTATTTCACCGCTGTCAAATGCCTCATCAGTGCAGTCATCGGCAAAGTCCTCAGCTTCACGCAGTCTGTCGGCACTTGCTGTCATGGCATAAAACTTCGGCAGATAACCTGTGATATTTGCAAACGGAGACTGTATCTGTGAAATAAGCTGCAGTATGGCTGTAAGTGTTCCGTAGCTTACAGTACCGCTGATTATCCCGAATCCGCAGTACGCAAATCCCACAAGGTACATACCGTTCATAGCTGCTGAAAAGCCGATATTACATACATTTGAAAAATGATTACGCTTCATTCTTGCATCCTTGTGTGCAGACATTTTCTGCTTTCCCTGTTCTGCTGTGTGCTCTTCCGCCGAAAAACTTCTGACGATGATGAGACTGCCAAGATGCTCCTGCAGAAAAATACGAAGCCGTCCGTCATTTTCCTGAATGCTCTTATGCAGTCTTTTCAGAACCTTTCTGAATAAATATGTAAGCAGAAGCAGCGCTGCGCCTCCGGGGAGAATAATAAAAAGAAATCTCTTCTCAATTACCAGCAGCATAACAAAAGCACCGGCCATTTTCACTGCCATTCCCACCACACCCGGAAGAATATCAACCATCCCGTCAGCTGCCACCTTTGTATCAGAAGTCAGACGGTTCATCCATTCCCCCGAATGAATGTCTGTAACCGATGCATAGTCTTTTTTCAGCAGGGTCTCAAAAAGCCTTGATTTCAGAATATTCTCCATCGCAGAACGGGAATGTTCCTCAAGCCAGCGAACAACGGCTCTGAGCGTTATCTGAACCGCTACAAGTACAATCACTGAAACAAGTGCCAGGATAAACCCGGACCTGTCCTTTTCAGCGGCACTGTCTATACCGTCTCTGAGCAGCAGGGCATATATTACCCCGCTCCCGCCAAGCAAAGCCTGTATAAGTGACAGCAGAAGTACATTTATTTTATGCTTTCCCATCACACCAGAAAGCCATCTTAATGTATTGTTTTTCATCTGAGCCGCCTTTTCAGTTTTATCTTAATCTTTTTTAAAAATATTCTTATCCCTGAAAAACTACACCACAGTATGCTGTATATTCTGTATCTTATATCATTAACTGAATAAGTCTTACCTTTGTGTACAAATTCAGTCATCACTCCAATAATATCACAGTCTTTAATGCCATATTCCTTATTAATGCAGTTGTCTCCCAGTATAACATAATCGTTTTCCCTCACCTCAACAATTCTGTGAAGAACATATTTATCAGGCGGGCGACGATAAAGTACTACATCATATTTTCTGCATCTGTCGGCTTCTTTTTTTCTTACTGTAAAAATATCACGCCCCTGTTTCAGCAAAGGCATCATACTGACACCAACATTTCTATATGTCAGAGTGCCATATTTTTCGAGGTATTCCTCATAAGTAAATACACTTATATCATTCATCAACAGCCTCGATTTTTCTCAGCTTATCAATTATTTTCCTGACGTTATCAGCCATAATATTTTTGTCAGCATCATATTTTGCAAGCATTTTTTCCAGTATCTCATCTTCCGTAGTTTCCGTTTTAAGACATTCGATAATAAATGCTGCAGTGGCATTGCTGTGAATAATTCCTGCAAACTTCCCTGATGCATCTATCATCATGTAGTCATCTTTATTTTTATGTGTAATAAACGATTCTTTAAGTTTCATAAGTCTGTCCTTTCATTGCATTATAAGCAGTTTCGGCAGCTGATATATCCATGTTGCAGCCAAGTCTGTAAAGTTCCGCATTTTCCGACAACACATCAATCAGCTGTAATGTTTTCAGAAGCCTCTGCGGATTCTGCGGTCTGTACACCTGCTGTACAAGCATATCGTATACACTATCAGCTGTAACCCTTTCAATGCGGTTTTCCTCTGAACGTTCCAGAACGCAGACTGCTTTCAGTGGAACGCTTATATTTGTACTTAACCTGTGTTTCCCGTCCCATGGAGTGCCGTAAACAATTATACCATTTTCCGATACTTTAATCAACGGCTTATCGTCATTTAACATAACCGCACGTTCACCGAAAAGCTCTCTCCACAGCCTTGTATGTGTGGATTTGCCTGTGCCTGACTTTGCTGTGAACAAATAACCGATACCGTCAACTGCAACAGCTGAGCCGTGAAACAGGATGGTATCATAATCAATCATTTTCTCCGCTGTCTTCCGGTAAACAGCCAGCGTTTCAAGGTATTCATCACTGAAATTCCTTATCGGAATACCTTCTTTTATATCTTCCTGCTTTGATTTTTCTCTTTCATAGTCAATGTCTGACTGCGTAATCTGAACCGCAAAATCAGGCGTATCATCTGAAATATAGTCCTTGCAGTAACCGGCGATATATTCGTGCAGAGATGATACTGCTATGACTTTATCTGCCAGTCGAATTAACTTCATGTATTTGTCCTCCACATAAAATACGATTTATGAATCAATTTCTACTCTATTTTGGTCAAGCACCTTTCTAATATTACAATAAGTCTTTTCTCTAATCTTTGCCTCTGTTGCATACTTCTCAAAATCTGAAACAACCTTGCTTATTCTCGAAATAATTTCCATACACTTTCTTTTTCGTATTCCCATTTTTTTACCGACTTCCAGCATATCCGTCAACTGAATATCTCTGGTTTTTTGATTGATTGTCATCTGGTGTGCTCTAAGCCACTTATTAGTTGGATTATACGAAAAAGTAATATCATATGCAGGAGCTAAACTCCACTCACCACTACGATTCATAAGAAAAGATATATTTTTAACATGGTCATCCTGATTCACTGCTAAACAATTAAATATCATTCTACTATAGAACTGTTCTATTTCTTTCATAGAAAGCTTTAATTTCCGCATATATTGTGCCGCCATTTCGTAGCTGCACAATGCCGGTTCTTTATAACTGATATGCGCAATTGCTCCTAATGATTGCATGTGAATCTTTTTTCCACAGGCTCGATCAAATCGCTTTGTCATAAAATGATTTTCTCCGGCATTTGAATAAATTCTACACTCATTCATTT
>CAMCOJ010000057.1 GCA_945876405.1 uncultured Ruminococcus sp. | reverse complement strand
AGATTTCTGCCTGTCTCGTGGGCTCGGAGATGTGTATAAGAGACAGAACAAAGTGGTCTTTCTGGGGACTGCTTATATACGCTATTGACGGTGTGGTTGCTTTTTCCACTGCTCCGCTTGCAATTTCATCAATCATAGGAATAATCTTCTGCATTGTTGCATTTCTCGGTGTGTGTTTTATATTTATACGTGCTCTTCTGTTCGGAGACAAGGTTGCCGGATGGCCGTCCACAGCATGTATAATATGCTTTATCTCAGGTATACAGCTTTTCTGTAACGGAATAAGCGGAATCTACCTCTCCAAGACATACACGGAAACCAAACGCCGTCCCCAGTATATAGCAAAAAAGATCTGCCGTCATTCCTCTGAAACGGAAAAGAAATAAACATGAAAAAGCTGCACTCGTATGAATGCAGCTTTTTTTATTCATAGAATGAAGCAGATTAATCCGCTGCACCCTTCATTTATTATTCGCTCAAGTGTCTCCTGAATCTTCATCCTTGCCTCAGGAGGCATTTTCATAAGTTTACTGTGAAGTCCTTCATTTACAAGATCATGCAGGGACTTGCCAAAAATATTGGATTCCCATATCTTTTCAGGACTTTCTTCAAATTCGTTCATCAGATACTGCACAAGATCCTCACTTTGTTTTTCCGAGCCGACTATAGGACTTATTACAGTATTGATATCAGCCTTCATAAGATGAAGTGAAGGGGCTGATGCCTTCAGTTTTACTCCGTATTTTCCACTCTGTTTGATAATCTGAGGTTCTTCAAGTGAAAGTTCACTCATATCCGGCATAACTATTCCGTATCCTGTTGCCCAGGCCTCATTGAGTGCCGCTTCAATACGGGCATATTTTTTCTTTATTTCACTCAGTTCAGAGAGAACAGGAAGAAGTTCACTTTCATCTTCTATATCAATTCCAGCTGATTCGCCTATTATTCTGTAGAAAAGATTATCGTTCACCGACAGAGCAAGGGTTACACTTCCCTTTCCAAGATCAGTATTTTTCACCGAAACTGAAGAAACCTCTTCACATTCATTTATCCTGGAAGCCATGCCTTCGGAATCACGAATATTTTTTATCCCGGCTGCAGAATCTTTTATTACAGAAAAAATTCTTGTTCTCAGCCAGTGTCCTTTTTCGGTTCCGTTTATCCAGCGCGGCATAACAATATTTACCTCACGGACAGGGAAAGAGAACAGAATTTCGCCGAGAATCATTTTTATTGTTTCTTCATCAAGTTCAAGACAGTTCACCGGAATTACTGCAGTCCCATATTTTTCTGTAAGTTCAGCACACATTGTTTTTACACTTTCAGATTCAGGAGCAGTACAGTTCATTATCACAACAAACGGCTTTTTTATTGAAGAAAGTTCCCTGACCACCCTTTCCTCTGCTTCCTGGTATTCTTCACGCGGAATATCGGATATACTTCCGTCAGTTGTTACAACAAGTCCGATAGTGGAGTGCTCTTCGATAACCTTCTGCGTCCCTATCTCCGCTGCCATATTGAACGGAATTGCCTCATCAAACCACGGAGTCATAACCATGCGGGGCATCTCATTTTCGATATAGCCAAGTGCACTCGGTACGATGTATCCGACGCAGTCAATCATCCTTACTTTGAATGAAGTATTCCCGCCTATAACCACTTCGGCTGCTTCCTCGGGTATGAACTTCGGTTCAGTAGTCATTATTGTCTTGCCGGCCGATGACTGCGGAAGTTCATCAACGGCTCTTTCACGGCGGAAATCCCCTGAAATATTAGGTATGACCAGTCCTTCCATAAATTTTTTTATAAATGTTGACTTTCCTGTTCTCACAGGTCCGACAACCCCAATATAGATATCCCCGTCAGTACGTCTGGCAATATCTCCGTAAATATCCTTCATCTGCAAATTTCCTCCATCAGTTTACTATTGGTATCAGAATCATCCGGTTTCCCGTCAGCCCGTCTTCAGAAAGTTCGTTTTCCTCCATCACAGCACTGACCGATGTTCCATACTTTTTAGCGATATCCCAGAGACTCTCACCCTCGCTTCCGAAATACAGTCTGACTGCGTAATCCCCCTCCTTTTTTCTCGGCTCATTTTCATCTATTTTTATCTCCTTTACTGCGCTGAATTCTGAGAATTCTGAAATCTGTCCGCTGACAGCCATCTCCGCTGTAACTGATATTTTGTTTCCTGAAACAAGGTTATACGAACAGTTCTCGGTATATATACGAGTATCAGGAATGCATCCGGGTTCAGAATCCGGAACGGGTATCTTGTGCTCATATGCATTTTCCTTCTCCACCAGAACCGGCATTCCGTCCGAATTCCTCATGAAAACACTGTACTTTATCATACCGCTTACCATCACGTTTTTACCGCTTTCATCAGTCTTTACAGTAAGACCGGAACACGAACACCATACATCATATATCTTCCCGACTTCTCCTTCCGGGTATTCTATAAGGCAGCTGCCCGTCATGTGTTCATTTATCGTTTCTGAAGGTCTGCAGAGCTTTATTTTCTCAGTTTCAAATGAAGTTTCATAACGTGTGGAAAAAACATCAGTCATGATTTCCGCATGTGCTATCTTTACTGCGCAGCATTTCAGATTAATGGTAAATTCACATTTGAAACTGTTCTCACCTGAAGAAGTTACATCACAGCCGACAGCTTCTGCCGATGCTGAACAAATGTATGTTTCATCAAGGCCGTCCATATCAATTATCTGGCTGTACGGGATTGTGTACTTCATGGTTTCAGCGGAATACCCGTCCTGATTTTCACACGAATAGAGAATATTCAGCTGTGCATTTCCCCTGGCAACCAGCTTTCCTGCTATAATGCGCACATCCGGAATGCCCGGAAAAATCTCAGTACGTATAACTGATTTTACCGGAGGTTTATCCTGGTTAAGTTCAAGTTTCTCACTTATTAAACAGGATTTTTCAGCACGGAGCCTGCTCATGATGAATTCGACCGGTATTTTCTTCATCTGAACATTCATTCCTGAAGCCGAGGTGATAATCTCCTGCTGTCTTTCACGTATTATCTTTACCCTTGTGGTAACTGCCCCCTTGATGTCCGTCCTTTTCTGATTTACAACCCTGCAGTTTATATAATCAAGTCCCGGACAAAGAACGATCTCCGCTCCCCCAAGGTCATGTCCTGTATCAACTGTCTTTGAATAAACAAGCTTTTGCCTTACAGTACAGAGTTCTGAACTTTTTTCCGAACAGTACCAGAAATTCACATCCACACTGAGTTCATATGTAAGTCTGCCATCATTAACTGAATATGATATTATTTCGGGTACTGCATCGCATTTTACAAGTCTGAAAATATCCGGATAATAATCCGGCAGGATATAGTCGTGTTCTATCCCCTGTTCAGAGATGCCCTCATATATGACTTCAGGCACCGGGAAAATACTTTTGCTTATCTTAAAATCCGTATTCATGAAATTCCTCCGTAAAAAATATTATCTGTGAATATTATATTTTAAACCGGAGAATTTTATGACAGATTATCATAATATTTATGAAAATACTGTAACAGTATTTTTTTACTTACATAAAATAATTGTAAAAGGAGATGAATATATGCCAAGTGTTTTTTTAAGTCCCTCCACTCAGGAATCAAATCTGTATGTTTCAGGAGGAAGCGAGGAATACTATATGAATCTGCTTGCCGACCGGATGGAACCTTACCTGAGGTCAAGCGGAATCCGTTATGTGCGAAATGATCCTGACAGGCAGTTTACCGGTGCCATAACCGACTCAAACTCCGGAAACTACGATGTCCATCTCGCTCTCCATACAAATGCTGCCCCGGACAATCTGAAAGGACAGCTCAGAGGGATAGATATTTACTATGCTCCTGCAAGTCAGAGCAGCCGGAATCTTGCAACAATAATTGCCAATAACCTTGAACCGCTTTATCCCCTTCCTGACAAAGTAAGAGCCGTTCCGACAAATACCCTCGGTGAAGTTCTGAATACCCGTGCTGTTGCAGTTCTTGCTGAACTGGGATATCATGACAATCCCGAAGATGAAAAATGGATAAAGTCAAACCTTGAAAACTTAGCGGCGAACCTCACTGCCTCACTTTGTGATTACTTCGGAATTCCTTTCATACCCGCCGGTCCGACCTCAAAAGGCTATGCTGTTACAAATCCGGGCTCGTCAGTAAATATCAGAAAATACCCTTCAATCAGTTCCGCTGTTATAGGTTCTGTCCCGAACGGTGCAGAACTTACAATATACGGACAGTACGGCAACTGGTATGTTATTAATTACCGAGGAACAACAGGATACGCAAATTCCATGTTTGTCGTCAAAGGATAAACAAAAATGCAGGCGACTGAAAAGACTGCAAAGCCTGTCAAAAGCTCTGCAGTCTCTTCGGTCGCCTGTATCTGCGTATTTTTACTGATATTTATCCGTTTATTTCTCAACTGTAATAATAAATCCATCAGCATTGTTCCCGGAAATAGTATACGGATTACTTTGCGGAACATATACCTCAACACTGTCACTGTTTTCGTCATCAGCCTTTATGTAGTATACTTCATAATCCTTTGAATTACAGGATATGGAGAGAGTTTTATTTGTATATGCGTATTTTTTCATCATCTGAAGATACTCTTCAAGTGTGAGATTATTTTCCGTGATATAGTCTGCATGAGGAATTCCTACATACCGGAAATGTTCTGTATGATCACTGACACCAGTCTTGTCCGATTTGCCTTCCGGATATCGCTGGATAAATCCATACTTCGTACAGTTTTCCTTTATCCATGAATATTTTTCATCCGGAACATACCTGTAGGACTCTCCTGTATCCGGATATATTCCGAGATCAACAGCAAGTCCTGTCTGATGTTCAGAAAATCCTCCCTTACTTTCGTAAAGAGAATTCTCAAGTGCCTGATTATAAAGCATATTCTGATGATTGGCAGAAACATATCCTTCCGTAATCATAATACTTCTGTCAGAATACTGCTGGTAAAAACCACTCATCATACTGTTAAAATTCTTAAGAGCAAGCGTGTCCATTTTCATGCCGATATTTCTTATACTGTAATAATCATTTTTTATCTCATCAATGCCTGTCAGAGATTCGTCCTCCGGAGAAGCAAGATATTCATGACTGTCATTTACAAGAATAAGACTTCCCTTGTAAATATCACTGCGCTTAAGATATTTAATTTCATACTCAGGATTTCCGTTTTTGTTTACTCTGGATGATTCATCACTTACTGCCGGATTTTCAGAAGTTTCTTTGGATTCTTTATCTGAACCGCATGATGATGTAATAACTGCAATCAGAATAATTAAAAAAACTACAGGAATCAGCAGTGTACTGATAAGTCTGTCATATCTGATACGTCTTTTACGTGAGGAACGCGAAGACATCAAATCATTCCTTTCTGTTTTATATTGCCTTGCACATCCGTTCCCTGCGGTCACTCCGTGCATATCGGCACCGGTGAACGAAAAAATATTTTTTTGTTCACTATAATTATATACCGGATTTCCGGCAATAGCAAGTGCATTCTTTTTCTCTATGCCGTCCTGCTGTATTTTTTCACTGTATAATACCATTTTATCACAGCTGTTCCAATAATAATCACATAGCCGATAACACTGAGAATATCAGGCTTCTGGTTAAGGAAAACAAAACCGAGTATAGCTGCAAATATAACAATCGAAAAATCATATACTGAAATCTCCTTTGCCGGAGCCTTGGCATAGGCACTCGTGATACCTATCTGGCCGCCGGCAGCTGCAAGTCCTGTAAGAACAAGGAAAATCCACTGCTTTCCCGTCATAGGAGTATAGTTAAAGATAAGATTTGGTGTAAGCATAAGTGTTGTAAATCCCGAGAAAAAAGCAACCACTATCATACTGTTTTCTCCGCGCATTCCAAGTTTACGGACAAATGAATATGCAAGTCCGGCACCAAGTCCACCTGCAACACCTGCAAGACCGGCAACTGAGGACGCAGCCTCAAAGTTAAATGACGGTTTTACAACGAACAGGGTTCCGATAAATGCACATATTACAGCTGCCCACTCATATCTGTTTGCCTTTTCACCCAGTACAAAAACCGAGAAAATAACTGCAAAAAACGGAGAAAGCTTGTTAAGCATGGATGCGTCTGATATTGCCATATGATCAACTGCGTAGAAATTGCAGAGCATCCCGAGGCCTCCTGAAAGAGATCTGATAACAAGATATTTTGTATTGCCCTTACCAATCTTAAACGGTGTACCTGTTTTTATAAGTGTAATTACGGAAATGAGAAGTGCGAAGAAATTTCTGAAAAAACATTTCTGCATTGTCGGAACATCTCCGGCAAGTCTTATAAAAAGATTCATAAGTGCGAAACAGAATGCAGAGGCAATTATGTACATAACTCCCTTTTTATAATCGGATGTATTCATTTTTATTCTTCTTTCTGAGTAAAATTACATTTTAAAAATGATACCTGCAGCGGCACCGGCAACCATCCAGAAAAAAGGATGAATCTTTTTCAGCTTTTTTACATTCATCAGTGCAAAGAGAATTACACACAGCACGGCTGAAGGAATAAGAATCTGAAAACTTCCGTCTTCAGCAGTAAAAAGAGCTGTCTGAAAAATACTGTATACAGCAGTTGCTATAAGTCCGGTTACCAGAGGTCTTATCCCCGAAAACGCTGATTTTACATATGGATTTGTGCTGAATTTTTCAAGAATTTTTGCTACCAGAATGATTACAATAAGACTCGGAAGAACAAGCGAAAAAGTGGCGACTATCCCTCCGGGAACACCGGCAGCGCTGAAACCTGCATATGTAGCCATATTTATCCCTATCGGACCAGGCGTACTCTCGCTTACTGCAAGCATATTAACCACATCAGCCCGTGTATACCAGGTATGCCTGTCGGGAATATCCATAAGGAACGGAATAGTTGCCGGACCGCCGCCCACCGCGAAAAGTCCTATCTGAAAAAATTCGATAAAAAGATCTAAAAATACTTTCATGGCTGAAGTTTACCTGCCTTATATAAAATAATACCTGTCAGTCCCGATACGATAACCAGAAGAACGGAAGGAACCGGAGTAAACATGGCAAGGAGAAAACCTGCGATGCAGATAAAAACACTTATGCGGTTTACAAGAGTTTTCTTTCCCATGGTAATAACTGTGTTAAGCATCAGGGCACAAACTACAGCCTTTATTCCTGCAGTGGCATGGACAACAGCAGGATAGTCCATAAACTGTTTAAGAAAAGCAGCAATTACAGAAATAATAACAAGAGACGGACTTATCATTCCAAGAGTTGAGAAAACTGCTCCCGGTATTCCTTTTCTCTTATAACCTACAAAGGTTGATACATTTACTGCGATTATACCCGGAGTACACTGTCCTACTGCATAGTAATCAAGCAGATCATCCTCCGTAACCCACCCCTTTTTTTCAACAAGTTCGTGTTTCAGCATAGGCAGCATTGTCAGGCCTCCTCCAAAGGTCAGACCGCCTATCCTGAAAAAAGCAAGATACAGCTGTATCAGTTCTTTCATCAAAACATCCTCTTTTCCAGTGTATTTTTCTGACGTTCACTATAATATTATATCAGTACTGGCTCAAAGTGTCAAATAAAAATAAGTTGAAAAGAGAACAAAAAAATGCTATAATATAGATTAGTATTTTTACAGAAAAACAAATGAAAGAAGTGCATAAAAAATGACAAATGTAAATTCAATAAAATCAGTCAGACTCATAATAGACGAGGTAAAAAAAGCAGTTATAGGCAAGGACAAAATAATAATAAAAATACTCCTTGCCATACTTGCAAAAGGTCATATACTCCTTGAAGATATTCCTGGAGTAGGAAAAACAACACTGGCTCTTGCATTTTCAAAATCTCTTTCACTCGAATACAACAGAGTTCAGTTTACACCTGATGTTCTTCCTACTGATATAACAGGATTTACTGTATACAACAAACAAACAGGTAATTTTGAATTCAAACCGGGCGCTTCAATGTGTAACCTCCTGCTCGCCGACGAGATCAACCGTACATCAAGCAAAACCCAGTCCGCTCTCCTTGAGATAATGGAAGAAGGAAGAGTTACTGTTGACGGAACAACACATGAACTTCCAAAGCCTTTTATTGTTCTTGCCACGCAGAACCCTATAGGCTCAGTAGGAACTCAGGAACTCCCTGAATCACAGCTTGACCGTTTCATGATAAAAATATCCATGGGATACCCTGATGCTGCAAGTGAAATGGAAATTCTCAAATCAAGATCAAACTATAATCCTCTCGAATACATTAATTCCATAGCAAATGCTGAAACCCTTGTTTCTCTGCAGAAAGTTGTTGAAAATATCTTTGTTGACGACAAAATCTACATGTACATTACACATCTTGCTCAGGCTACAAGACAGCATCCTATGCTTAAGCTTGGCATAAGTACAAGAGGCGCTATCGCTCTTATGGCAGCCTCAAAGGCAACTGCGCTTCTCAAGGGACGCAGCTACGTTATTCCGGATGATGTAATGTATATGTATGAAGATGTATTTGCACACCGTCTTATACTTAGTTCCAATGCCAAAATAAACAACATAACAGCAAAGCAGATTCTTGATGAAATTGCCGGTTCAGTAAGAAAGCCTGAGATCAGTGCAGGACAAGGAGCTTTCTGATGATAAAAAGCAAAATAGTCTATCTGGTTCTGCTCGCCTCCATGGTACTTTTCTACATTCTGTTTATCGACAGTATGTCGCTTCTCACTCTGATCATAACAGTTATTTTTCCCTTTCTGCAGCTTGCACTGCTTTCTCATGTTTCAAGGAAAATCACTGCATCAATGGATATCGAAACACGTACTGTACCGAGAAATACCGATACAAGAATAATAGTCAAAATAAAAAACCACTCTCTCCTCCCTGTATCATGTGCCATGGCGACAGTTTCAATAAAAAACACCCTTACAGATGAATGCCAGACACTGACCACTTTGCTGCCGGTTTCTTCCGACAATGAGCAGAGCATAAAGTTCAGTGTTTCCTATGCACACTGCGGAAAAGTAAAGGTAACGCTGAAAAATCTTAAGATATATGACTATATCAAACTGTTTTCGAAAACAATTAATCTTAATATATCACAGGAAATAGCCGTTGTTCCCTCGCTTGTAAACATCAGTCCCTCTATCGAGGTAAATCTCAGCGGCATATCAGAAAGTGATGAATTTTCAAAAAACAAACCGGGAGACGACTGTACAGAGATATTCAATATACGTGAATATGTCTACGGTGACAAACTCAACAGAATACACTGGAATCTTTCAACAAAACTTGACGAGCTTATGGTTAAGGAATACAGTCTTCCGGTAAGCAGCCAGGTTATTATACTTTTTGAATTCTGTACTGACGAAAACTCTGAAGACAGATTCTCCAAAAATGATGCTGCAATCGAAACAGCTATGTCTCTCTCCCATTATATGATAAAAAACGGTGTTTCACACAGAATATGCTGGTTTGACCCTGAATTAAAATGCCTTCGAAATGAAAAAATTACATCTGCGGACGATTTTTCAGGATTTATGGGAGCAATTTTCACCTCGGGTACATACAGAAACAGTTTCAGTGCATTTATTCACCACAAATTTGAAAATTCAGATGCCCATTTTTCACACACACTGTACATCTCACCTGTTTTATCGGACGAGGTATTCCACAATCTTTCAGTACTGAACAACACATATAAAAAATCATATATTTACATTAACGACTGCAAATCGGAGCTTCCTGAATTCTTCAGATCATCAGACAGTATATATACTGTTCCTGCAGACTGCGGAAA
>CAMCOJ010000056.1 GCA_945876405.1 uncultured Ruminococcus sp. | reverse complement strand
CACAAGGAGTATCGTCGGCAGCGTCAGATGTGTATAAGAGACAGGTCTTGAGGAGAAGGCTATCAAGACAGGTGCTTCAAAGCTTTACATAGAGCATATGACAGAAGAATTCCTCACAGACTATGTATTCCCGACAGTTCAGGCAGGTGCTGTTTATGAAAACAGATACCTTCTCGGTACATCATTTGCAAGACCTATCATTGCAAAGAGAATAGCTGAAATTGCACTTAAGGAAGGTGCAGATGCTATCTGTCACGGATGCACAGGTAAGGGTAATGATCAGGTTCGTTTCGAACTTGCTATCAAGGCTTTTGCTCCTGATATGAAGATCATCGCTCCTTGGAGAGAATGGGATATCAAGTCAAGAGACGAAGAAATCGACTACGCAGAAGCTCACAATATTCCGCTTAAGATAAACCGCGAAACAAACTACTCAAAGGATAAGAATATCTGGCACCTTTCACACGAAGGTCTTGACCTCGAAAGCCCTGCAAATGAACCGCAGTACAACAAGGAAGGATTCCTTGAACTCGGCGTTTCACCGGAACAGGCTCCTGACACACCAACATACGTTACAATCACATTTGAAAAGGGCGTACCTGTAGCAGTTGACGGCAAGAAGATGAACGCTACTGAACTCGTTACAACACTTAACAAGGTTGGCGGTGCAAACGGTATCGGTATTACAGACCTCGTTGAAAACAGACTTGTTGGTATGAAGTCAAGAGGTGTTTATGAAACACCGGGCGGAACAATTCTCTACCACGCTCATGAAGTTCTTGAAACACTCTGTCTCGATAAGGAAACAGCAAGAATCAAGCAGTATCTCGGCATTAAGTTTGCTGACGTTGTTTACAACGGTCAGTGGTTCACACCGCTGAGAGAAGCACTCTCAGCATTTGTTACAGAAACACAGAAGACAGTAACAGGTGATGTTAAACTCAAGCTCTACAAGGGCAATATTATCAATGCCGGTGTAACTTCCCCATATACACTTTATGATGAAGAAGTTGCAACATTTGATGAAGATGAAGTTTATAACCAGAAGGATGCTGAAGGTTTCATCAATCTCTTCGGTCTTCCGGTAAAGGTTAAGGCTCAGCTTGACGCTAAGAGAAACAACAAGTAATTTCTTACTGAGATTTTAATGTAAAGGGCGGGCATTCGTTCGCCTTTTACTTATTTTAGAACACCGTTTTTATTTTTTTATTTTTTATTTCTGATGGGAGGTTTTTGGTGTGAATGAGATAAGGACATATCAGCATGTAATAGGTGAGAGTCTGAAAATTTCAGATGACAGTATACCTGATGCGGAATTTACCACGGTAAATCTCGAAAGAGCGGCATTCAGCAATCTTAATCTTTCGACAGTAACATTTGAAAAGGCAAATATGGAATGTGCAGAGTTTAAGGATGTAGACTTAAACTGCTGTTCATTTGATAAAGCGTACCTTGATAACAGTGTAATAACTGAGTCAAGCTTTGCAAATGCTGTTGTCGAAAACGTTAATATGGAAAGAGCGAAGTTCTGTGGCTTAAATATGTCAGCGGCCACATTTAAGGGGATAAACTTCAGGGAAACATCATTTAACGAAGTGTCACTTGATGACTCGAAGCTTTATTTTTCTGATATGCTTAATGCTTCATTTGAAAAAATTGTTCTTACCGGAAGTAAGTTTAAGGAATGTGACCTTAAGAATGTTGAGATAACGGAATCTGACACTGACGGACTGATTATAGACGGTATAGATGTGGGTGCGATTATTAAAGCAGTAAAAGAAAAGAAAATAGATATTGACAGTCTTTTGAACGGCTGAAAAGAGAAAGGTGCGTATACAGATGGCAAAAATGTGGGCGGGAAGATTTTCCAAGGAAGTTGATGAGACAGTTAACGCATTCAATTCCTCAATCTCATTTGACGGAAGAATGTACAGACACGATATAGAGGGCAGTATTGCACATGCTGAGATGCTTGGCAGATGCGGGATTATTTCAAAGGATGACAGCCTGAAAATACAGGAGGGACTTAAGGAAATACTTGCTGATATCGAATCAGGTGCACTTGAACTTGATATGACGGCAGAGGATATCCATATGTTCGTCGAAGCTGAACTTACAAAGAGATACGGTGACGTAGGAAAGAGACTTCATACCTCACGTTCAAGAAATGACCAGGTGGCTCTTGATATAAGACTTTACCTCAGAGATGAGATTGTGCAGATAAGAGAACTTACAGCAGAGCTTGTAAAGACAGTATGCAGTATCGCTGAAGAAAACCTTGACACTATTATGCCGGGCTATACTCATCTTCAGAGAGCACAGCCGGTAACACTCGCTCATCATATGATGGCATACGGACAGATGCTTCTCAGAGACCTTTCAAGACTTGCCGATACAGCAAAGAGAATGAACTTCAATCCGCTTGGAAGCTGTGCGCTCGCCGGTACAACATATCCGATTGACCGAAATATAACATCAGATCTTCTCGGATTTACAGCACCAACCGTAAACAGCCTTGACGGTGTTTCAGACAGAGACTTCTGCGTTGAACTCGCTTCGGCACTTTCTCTGCTTATGACACACCTCTCAAGATTCTCGGAAGAAATCATCATGTGGTGCTCATGGGAATTCAAATTTATCGAACTTGATGACGCGTATGCAACAGGTTCATCAATCATGCCTCAGAAAAAGAATCCTGATATAACAGAGCTCATCAGAGGCAAGACGGGCAGAGTAACAGGTGACCTCGTTACACTTCTCTCAATGCTTAAGGGACTTCCGCTTGCGTACAACAAGGATATGCAGGAAGACAAGGAGGCAATTTTCGATGCAGTTGACAATGTCAAGCTTTGCCTGAAGACATTTATCCCTATGATTGAGACTATGAAGATAAATGCTGTTAATATGAGAAATGCAGCAGCAAGAGGATTTATCAACGCAACTGACTGTGCAGACTACCTTGTAAAGAAGGGTATGCCTTTCAGAGATGCGTACAAGATTACAGGACAGCTGGTGGCACTCTGCATTCAGAAAAATGAAACACTTGAAACTCTTTCACTTGAAGAATATAAAAACTTTACGGAACTTTTTGATAAGGACGTATATGATGCAATAAATCTTGAAACATGTGTAAATCAGAGAAATTCAGAAGGCGGTCCTTCACCGGAGGCTGTTAAGATTCAGATTGAAAAGACAAGAGCGGCTCTTGCAAAGGAAATGGAATAATGAACCGTAAAAATTTACGTTCGGTTTTTCTTATAAGTCTGGCAGGCGTAATGATATGGCTTGCCGGTTTCATACTGATAATGGTGCTCAGATTTGAAAATGCACCGGCAGTAAACAAGGCGTGGCTCATAATTTCCCTCGGCGGAACAGTTGTTGTGAGTGTAGCTAAGAATATGAAAGATGACGAAAGGTGAGATAAGATTGGCAGTAAAGGTTTATATAGACGGACAGGAAGGTACAACAGGACTTCGTATTACAGAACGTTTCAGCGGAAGAGACGATATCGAACTTCTCAGAATTGATGAAGACAAGAGAAAGGATACAGAAGAAAGAAAGAGACTTATAAACAGCTCCGATTTCACTTTCCTCTGTCTGCCTGACGCTGCAGCTATTGAGGCGGTTTCTCTCGTTGAAAATGATAACGTAAGAATTCTCGATGCTTCAACAGCACACAGAACAAATGACGGATGGGTTTACGGTTTCCCGGAGCTTTCAGAAACACAGCGCGAGAAGATAAGAACCACAAAGAGACTCGCCGTGCCGGGCTGCTACGCAAGCGGTTTTGTTTCACTTGTTAATCCGCTTGTAAGTGCAGGAATCATGCAGCCTGATTTTCCTGTATTTGCATATGCAACATCAGGATACAGCGGAGCAGGAAAAAAAGCTATCGCAGTGTACGAGGGCGAGGATAAACCATATGAATTCAACAGTCCGAGACAATATGCTCTTACGCAGGCTCACAAGCATCTTCCTGAGATGCAGAAGATTTCCGGACTGACGGTAAAGCCGATGTTTAATCCTATCGTCTGCGATTACTACAGCGGAATGGTAGTATCCGTTCCTGTACAGACAAGACTCCTTGAGAAAAAATGCGGTATCAGTGATATCTACGAAGCTCTTGCAAAGCATTACGAAGGTCAGAAGATGGTTTCAGTTATGTCCATGGGCGGCACTGCGGAAATACCGGACGGTTTCCTTGCTTCCAACACGCTGAGCAATCACGACAGGATGCAGATTTTTGTATTCGGAAACGATGACCAGGTTCTCCTCTGTTCACGCCTTGACAATCTCGGAAAGGGTGCATCAGGAGCAGCAGTTCAGTGTCTGAATATTATGATGGGCATTGATGAAACAACAGGTCTTAATTTATAATAAAGAGGGTAATGATTATGCCGGAATTTGATATACTTGAAGGCGGAGTTACAGCTCCGAAGGGATTTCAGGCAGCATCAGCAGCTGCAGGAATAAAATACAAGGGAAGAACAGACATGGCTCTTGTTTACAGTGATGAGCCGTGTGTGACAGCCGGTGTTTACACAACAAATGTCGTTAAGGCAGCACCGGTATTATGGGATAAAAAGATTACGGACTCCGATACAAAGGTCAGTGCTGTGGTAGTAAACTCAGGTATTGCGAATGCATGTACGGGTCAGCAGGGACTTGACATATGCAGGGCAACCGGTCAGGCAGTGGCTGATATTGCAGGCGGCACAGCTGAAAGTGTGCTTGTAGGCTCAACAGGCGTTATCGGTATGAAGATAGATGAGTCAAAGATTACTGCAGGTGTAAAGGAGCTTATGGCAAAGAAGGCTTACGGAAAAGAAGCCGGAACGGAAGCTTCACGCGCTATTATGACAACTGATACTGTGAACAAGGAGATTGCAGTATCATTTAAAATCGGTTCTGAAACAGTGACAATCGGTGCGATGAGCAAGGGCTCCGGTATGATCCACCCTAATATGTGCACAATGCTCGGATATGTTACAACCGACGCAGTTATTGAAAAAAAGCTTCTCCAGGAGGCACTTTCGGATGTTGTGCAGGACACATTCAATATGATTACTGTTGACGGTGACACTTCAACAAATGATACTCTTCTGATTCTTGCAAATGGTCTTGCAAAGAATCCTGCAATAGATAAAAAAGATGAAAACTATAAGCTTTTCCGTGATGCGCTTTATTTTGTCTGCGAATATCTCGCAAAGAAAATGGCAGGTGACGGTGAAGGTGCCACAGCCCTGTTTGAGGCAAAGATTATCAATGCAAAGAGCGTTGAGGATGCCAAGCTTATGGCTCGCTCAGTAGTTGGTTCAAACCTTTCAAAGGCTGCAATCTACGGTCACGATGCAAATTTCGGACGTTTTCTCTGCGCTATGGGATATTCCGGCGCACAGTTTGACCAGAATGACGTCCAGCTTTACTTTGAAAGCAAGGCCGGAAAGATGATAGTATTTGACAAGGGAAATCCTGTACCGTTTGAAGAAGATGAAGCAACAAGGATTCTTTCAGAAAACGCTGTTACTATTCTTATCAATATGAATGAAGGCAGTGCCTCTGCTGCTGCATGGGGCTGTGACCTTACATACGATTACGTAAAAATCAACGCTGACTACAGAAGTTGATTTTTAATATATTTTACAGAAAGATGGTTTAAAATTGGAAACAATAGCAAATAATATCCGTTCACAGGTGCTTATAGACGCACTTCCATATATTCAGAAATACAACAACAAGATCGTCGTGGTAAAGTACGGCGGAAACGCAATGACAAATGATGACCTCAAGCAGGCAGTTATGAGTGATATCGTTCTTCTTTCACTTGTTGGAGTAAAGGTCGTTCTTGTTCACGGCGGCGGTCCTGAAATAAACGACATGCTTAAGAGACTTAATATTGAAAGCAAATTTATCGGTGGACTCAGATACACAGACAAGGAAACTATTGACGTAGTAAAAATGGTTCTTGCAGGCAAGGTTAACAAGGAGCTTGTTGCACTTCTTGCAGCGAACGGCGGAAACGCAGTGGGGCTCTGCGGACTTGACGGAAAGATGCTTATGGCTGAAAAACTTAAGTCTGAACATGATCTCGGATTTGTCGGCGAGATTACAGGAGTAAACACAAAGGTAATTACAGATTCACTTAACAATGGTTATGTTCCGGTTATTGCAACAGTAGCAAGTACGGAGGACGGTCAGACGATGAACATCAATGCCGATACAGCTGCATCAAGAATAGCAGCTGAACTCGGTGCAGAAAATCTTATTCTCATGACAGATATTGCCGGACTTCTTAAAGACAAGGATGATCCGTCAACTCTTATCCCGTCAGTAAATGTAAGTGATGTTCCTTTCATGAAGAGACAGGGTATTATTTCAGGCGGAATGATTCCTAAGATTGACTGCTGCGTTGAAGCAGTAAGACGAGGCGTAAGGAAAACATCAATTATCGACGGAAGAGTGCCTCACTCAATTCTTATTGAACTTTTGTCAAGTGAAGGAATTGGTACACAGTTTACCTGATATACAGAAAGGCAGAAAAAATGAATACAATAGAAAAATTCAACGGCAGCGTAATGCATACATACGGCCGTTATGATGTTGTGATTGATTCAGGCAGCGGACGTAATGCCGTTGATGAAAACAACAAAACATATATAGATTTCGGAAGCGGTATCGGAACAAACTCTCTCGGATACTGTGATGAAGAATGGGCGGATGCAGTATGCAAACAGGTTCGCAGCATACAGCATACATCAAATTACTATTACACTTCGGTACAGGCTGACTTTGCTGATAAACTCTGCAGCATTACCGGATACGATAAAGTATTTTTCGGAAACAGCGGAGCTGAAGCAAATGAATGCGCTATCAAGATTGCCCGCAAATACAGCTTTGACAAGTACGGCAAGGGCAGAAGTACAATTATTACTCTTGTAAATTCATTTCACGGACGTACACTTGCAACACTTTCAGCAACAGGACAGGATGTTTTCCACAATTATTTCTTCCCGTTCGTTGAAGGATTCATTCACACACCTGCAAATGATATCGATGCACTTAAGGCAGCAGCTGATGATACTGTATGTGCCATTATGCTTGAATTTGTACAGGGCGAAGGCGGCGTTGTAAAGCTTGACGAGGAATTTGTAAAGGCAGTTCGTCAGATTTGTGATGAAAAGGATATCCTTATGGTTGCTGACGAAGTACAGACAGGGGCAGGCAGAACAGGTAAATTCCTTGCTTCCGAACATTTTGGCGTAAAGCCTGATATAACAACGATGGCAAAGGGTCTGGCAGGCGGTGTACCGGTTGGTGCGTGCCTTGCTTCAGAAAAATGTTCATCAGTACTTGTTCCAGGTACACACGGTTCCACATTCGGAGGAAATCCTCTTGCATGCGCAGGCGGAAATGTCGTTCTTTCGCGTGTGACTTCAGAGGGATTCCTCGATGAGGTACAGAAGAAGAGCGAATATATTTTTGATAAGCTTTCAAAAACTGAAGGTGTTGCTTCAGTAAGCGGTCTTGGTCTTATGATCGGCATAGAACTTAAGGAGAAAAAAGCTGCAGATGTGGTTAAGGCTGCACTTGACAGGGGACTTCTTCTCCTTACAGCAAAGACAAAGGTACGTCTTCTCCCGCCTCTCACAATAACATACGAGGAGATTGACAAGGGACTTCAGATATTTGCTGAACTTCTTGCATAAATGAATATAAAATATAAAAAAAGCGAGGTAAAAACGATGAAACACTTACTTACAATGATGGATCTCAGCAAAGAAGAAATTATCGACATTCTTAATCTTGCTGATCAGCTCAAATACGAATTAAAGCACAATATTCCGCACCCGCATCTTAAGGGCAAGACACTGGGAATGATATTCCAGAAGGCTTCAACAAGAACACGTGTTTCTTTTGAAACAGGTATGTATCAGCTCGGCGGTTATCCTCTCTTCCTCTCCGCAAATGATCTTCAGATTGGCAGAGGTGAACCGGTGCAGGATACAGCACGTGTACTCTCGCGTTACCTTGACGGCATCATGATCAGAACTTTCGAACAGAAGGAAGTTGAAGACCTTGCGTCATACGGCTCCATACCGATTATCAACGGTCTTACAGACTACTCACACCCGTGTCAGATTCTTGCTGACCTTATGACAGTACGTGAATTCAAGGGAAGCTTTGAAGGTCTTAAGATGTGCTATATCGGTGACGGAAACAATATGGCTAACTCACTTATAACAGGATTTCTCAAGGTTGGCATGTCAGTTTCAGTTGCATGTCCTGATGACTATCAGCCGGCTGCAAAGGTTCTTGAATACGCACGTGCTACAGGCAGATTCACAATGACAAACAAGCCTCTTGAAGCAGCGGCAGGTGCTGACGTTGTTATAACAGACGTATGGGCATCAATGGGACAGGAAGGCGAGGCTGAAAAGAGAAGAATTGCATTTAACGGTTACCAGATAAATGACGAAGTAATGGCAGCTGCAAATGAAAAGGCAATGGTTCTCCACTGCCTCCCTGCACACAGAGAAGAAGAAATCACAACAAAGGTGTTTGAAGAACACGCTGAAGAAATATTCGAAGAAGCAGAAAACAGACTTCACGCACAGAAGGCAGTAATGGTTAAGCTCATGGCTGACTGATAAGCTGCATATAAAGCTGCGGCGTTTGGGTGCAGATAACGCACTCAAACGCTGTTTTTGTTTATTAAAAAAATATTATTGAAAAACAATAAAAAAGTATTGACAAATAATCTAAGGGGTGATATAATAAATACAACAAATAAAACAGGAAAGGTGGTAATTACTTATGAAAAATAAGGAATTGTCAATTTTATTATCAAAGGGACTCATTTTTTTAGGAATGGCTATGGCTGCAGCGATGAGCATATGGCTTCCTTCATGTATTGGCTGGCTGGAGGAATATTATTACAAGCCTCTGGGTCATGTTCCTTCATGCATCATGGGATATGCAGTAATGGCACTGGCAATTGTTCTTCTTGTTTTCCTTTATCTGCTTCTCCGCAATATTTCGCAGAAGAAGGTGTTCGTGAAGAAGAATGCAGATATACTTGGCGTTATATCAGCATGCTGCTTTATTTCTGCTGCGATTCTTTTTGCATGGGGACTGATTACATTCCTTGAAGTAATATTCCTTGTTGCATTTATAGCAGGCTTTATGGGAATTATACTTCATGTACTGAAGAATGTATTTGAAGAAGCAGTAAGTATAAAAGAAGAAAGCGATTACACAATTTAACTGGTGCAGAAGGAGGAATCAATATGCCTATTATAGTAAACCTCGATGTAATGATGGCAAAACGCAAGATATCATCGGGAGATCTTGCTGAGAAGATAGATATAACCCCGGCAAACCTTTCAATACTCAAAACAGGGAAGGCAAAAGCAGTACGTTTCTCAACACTGGAGAAAATATGCGAAGTTCTGGACTGCCAGCCCGGTGATATACTTGAGTACGCAAAG
Source organism: uncultured Ruminococcus sp. (assembly GCA_945876405.1). GTDB lineage: Bacteria > Bacillota > Clostridia > Oscillospirales > Ruminococcaceae > HUN007. The sequence continues at coordinate 496 of CAMCOJ010000056.1, read as the reverse complement.
GAAAAATGAGCAGAGCAGGAAGGCGATTTTGTATTGTGCGCTTTTTATTTCATGTTTTATCGCCATTCTGAGTAACTTTCACACCGGAGAGCCGTCTTTTTCCTCAACTCCAACAATATTTATTGACCATGTACCGTAATTATGGTAATATATAAGTAAGAGAAACTGTGAGAAAGGAGAAACAAAATGCCTGAAAAGAAAGCAGTGCCTGTAAAGAACTAAGCGGCAGATGCGATGCAGCACTTGAACAGATAAGAACCAGAAAGTACGCAGAACAGCTCACGGATAACTGCTATCAGAAGGTAATAAGCTACGGAATAGCATTTTACGGAAAGACGTGCAGGGTGAAGATGGGGGAGACGGTTTATCAGAATGAGGAATAAGAAAACAATAGTCATATCAAAAATGCAGTTCCCCGAAAATCCGGGAAACTGCATTTTCTGTGTGCGCCCGGCGGCGCACGTTTCTAAAGGGTGAAAGTCCCAAATCCGCCCGA